>NZ_JAIUMX010000143.1:0-7731 GCF_022565315.1 Cyclonatronum sp.
ATGCTGAGATACCGTTGATTGCGCCAGCGGCATGTTCAGCTGAAGCTCACCGGCACAGCAGCCGCCAGCTTGGCTGAGGTGTGCCATGATGGCAATCCTTGCCGGATGGCCCAGCGCTTTGGCGAAACGGGCCAGCTTTTTGTGATTCGGATGATATGTTGTTTGCCTGGTGTTCATTATCTATCGTAAAAGTACAATGAATGAAAAGAAATTCCAAATTCTAAGTTTGATATTTAATTTTGAAAGACACAAGCTTTTGATTGTAACCGGTTATCTGCTCCATATTTAGCTAAAGAAAAGAGCAGCGGAGCTTCGAGCATTCTCATACAGCTGCCGTAACCAATCTGCGGCATTTTAAGCCTTCAATGATGCATACCGTATCAGGAACATTTTCTCACAACCTCAGCACAGCAGTTTACAAATTGCCGTGTATTTTAGGCGGATTCATTTAAAATGCAACCCCGACCCAAAATCCGACCTATGAGATCCGTTTTTACTACGACCCTCACCTTTCTGCTGCTGTTTACGCTGGCTTCCTGTACGGCCACCGGGCAGGGCGTCCGTTCATCGGAGAAGGTTCCCCTCGACCACGCTGACTTCGATCAGTGGCGCTCGGTATCCAACGAGCAGTTTACCCGCGACGGCCGTTTTCTGATTTACGGCCTGAATCCGCAGGAGGGCGACGGTGAGCTTATCGTTCGCAGCCTGCGCGACAACCGCGACCGCAGCATCGCCCGCGGGCACCGGTTTCAGGTGAACTACAGCGGCACCCACATGGCGCTGTTTCTGGCAAATCCATACGCGGAGGAGCGTCAGGCCCGCATCGACGGTAAGCGCCTGCGCGATGTGTTCACCGATACCCTCGGCATCTACACCCTGAGCACCGGGGAGCTGGAAAAAATCGCCGAAGCCACTTCCTTTAAAATGCCCGCCGAAAACGGCGACTGGCTCGCCTACCGCTTCGAGCGCCGTTCGCGCCCGGCCGCGGCAACGACCGAAGAAGCCGAAAGCACTGAAGATCCGGGTGCAGGAACTGCTGCTGAGCCGGATGAGGCCGCGGACCCATCACCCAAAACCACCAAGCACGATCTTGTACTGCGCGACCTGCGCAGCGGTGCCGAGCAGGTTTTCCCCTGGGTGGATGAGTATTATTTCAGCGAGGGCGGGGAGCGGCTGGTGATGCTCACGCTTGAACAAGACAGCGTGAGCACGGCCGGGGTTCATGTGCTGGAGCTGGAAAGCGGCGAGCTCTTCACCCTCAGCGAAGGGCTGCGCAGCTACCGCGCTTTTGCGATGACCGCTGACGGTGCACAAATTGCCTTCCTCGCGCAGCAGCCCAAGCCCGAAGCTGATGAGAATGATGCCGAAAACGGCGCAGGCGCGGATGCAAATGATGACGATGACGCCCCCGAATACTACGGCCTCTGGTTCGTGGCCGCCGGAAGCACCGAAGCCCGCCTGCTCGCTGATGAAAACAGCGCCTGGCTGGCCGACAGCTGGATGATTAACGAGCACAGTTCGCCTTCTTTTTCGGAGGATGGCAGCCGCCTCTTTTTCGGCACCGTACCCGAGCCGATGCGCCGCGACCGCTCAGTCGAAACCATCGACATGGCCGAAGTCGATATCTGGCACTGGCAGGATGAGCGGCTTCAGAGTCAGCAGCTGGTGCAGCTGCGCAACGACCGCCGGCAGACTTTCCGCGCGGTGTACCACATCGGGACCGGCAGCTTTGTGCAGCTCGAAGACCGCAGCCTCGAAAATATTTCCGTACCTAATCGCGGCAATGCGCCCTTTGCGATGGGCGCTCAGAACCGGCACTATCTGTACCTCACGCAGTGGGAAGGCTTCCCGGCGCGCACCGACCTTTATGTGGTTAACATCGAAACCGGCGAGCGCAGCCTGTTTGCCGAGCGGGTGAAGGCAGCAAGCCAAACTTCGCCTGACGGCCGCTTTTTCCTCTGGTACGACTACGCCGACCAAAACTGGTACGCGCACGAAATCGAAACCGGCCTAAGCGTGAACCTCACGGGTCACCTTGATGTGGCCTTCTTCAACGAGATGCACGATGCGCCCTCAGATCCGAATCCCTACGGGGTGGAAGGCTGGACCGAAGGCGACGCGCGCGTCATTATCCGCGACCGCTTCGACCTCTGGGTGTTCGACCCGACGCTGGAAGGCAGCGGACACCGGCTGACCGCCGGCTACGGCCGCGACAATCAGGTAAGCCTGCGCAGCTTTCAGGAAGACCGCGAAGCGCGGCACCTGCCCTCCGATCAGCTTTTCCTCTCAGCCTTTTTTGATGCGGATAAATCATCCGGCTTTTACACCGCCGACCTTCGCGAGCGCGCCCCGCAGCAGCTCTGGCGGGGCGACTTCCGCACCTTCACCCCGGTGAAAGCCGCCGATGCCGAGCGCTGGATGGTCCGCAAAAGCACTTTCCGGCAGTATCAGGATGTGTACCTCACCGACCGCCGCTTCCGGAATTTCGAGCGCGTAACGCACGCCAATCCGCAGCAGGATCAGTACCTGTGGGGAGATGTGGAGCTGTTTCATTTCACAAGTCTGGACGGCGAGCGCCTCGAAGGCCTGCTCTACACCCCTGAAAACTTCGATCCGAACAAAGAATACCCGATGATTGTGTACTTCTACGAGCGCACAAGCGACCGCCTGCACTGGTACCGGGCGCCGGCGCCTTCGGCCTCCACCATCACGCCGGCGTTTTACACCAGCCGCGGCTACATCGTGGCCATGCCCGATATTGTGTACACTATCGGCAACCCGGGTCGTAGTGCCGAAAACGCGGTCATCGGCATGACCTTACACCTGCTCGATCGCGGCTTTGTTGATGCAGACCGCATCGGCCTGCAAGGGCAGAGTTGGGGTGGTTATCAGATCGCGCACATTATCACCCGTACCAACATGTTCGCGGCGGCTATGGCGGGGGCGCCGGTTTCCAATATGATCAGCGCTTACGGCGGCATCCGATGGGCGAGCGGCCTCAACCGGCAGTTTCAGTACGAGCAGACCCAAAGCCGTATCGGCGGCACGCTGTGGGAGAAACCGACCTACTACATCGAAAACTCCCCCATTTTCTTCGCCGACCGCGTGCGCACGCCCCTGCTGATGATGCACAACGACGAAGACGGCGCCGTGCCCTGGTATCAGGGCATTGAGTTCTTCACCGCGCTCAAGCGGCTGCAGCAGCCGGTGTGGATGCTCAACTACAACGGCGAGGCGCACAACCTGCGCGAACGCGTAAACCGCAAAGACCTCTCGCGCCGCATGCAGCAGTTCTTTGACCACTACCTGATGGATGCCCCCATGCCTGTGTGGATGCGCTACGGTGTGCCGGCCATCGAAAAAGGCCTGCATCAGGGGTTTGAGCTCACCGACTGAGCAGAACGGTCTCTGAATCCGCTGTCGGAAAAAGGCACCCGGTTACTGTACCGGGTGCCTTTTTTCTTTCAGGTATTGGGATTTAAGCTAAGCCATTGCAAACCATGTGTTTTGGATGATTGCGTAAATAGCTTTATTCTCATTCAGGGCAAAATATCATCCAACTGAACATAATTTTTTTCGAAATGGAAGACAGTACGGTGCTTATTCTTGTGATTTCTGTTTTTGCACTCATAGCAGGCGGAACGGGACTCTATTTCTTACTTCGGTTTCTGAGGGGAACCATCAAAATTTCGCTGCCGGTCACCACTTTTTCTCCGGGGGATGTGATCAGAGGCAGCTTTGAGCTTCATGCCAAAAAAGCGGTTTCGGGGAAGCGGCTGATTGTGACTCTGATTGGCACCCGGCACGAACGCCGCCGCGATAAAGACGGCAAAAGTGAATCACGCAGTCAGGAGGTTTTCCGAAAAGAGGTAGTGGTAGAAGAAGCCCGGGATTACCCGGCCGGCTTTAAGGAGAGCTATCAATTCGAGCTCCCCATACCGGATTCGAACCGCGCTGATTCAGCTGCAAGTGATATGCTGCAAAACATTGTTTCGGCAGCCAATATGCTCAGCAACCGCAGGGTTGAAATCCGCTGGAAGCTGGAAGCCCGGCTTGAGGCTAAGGGTATCGACCTTGCAGGCAGCCACAAGGTATCGGTAAATACGGGAGCATTTTGAGAGGAATAAACATGCCGGGTGAGCCACAGGGCGGGTGGCTTCATACAATTGATGACGTTATCCAAAAACTGGATCAGATTGTGGAGGCCTGCCGCCGTACGCAGAACCGCCTCGGCTACTTTGCCGTCCTGTACCGGCAGGTTACGGTACGTGTGAAGCAGGGGATTGACCGGGGTGAGTTTGAGGACAACCCGCGCATGGAGCGGCTCGACGTCATTTTTGCGAAGCGTTTCATTGACGCCTGGGAACAGTACGAGCGGGGAGAGGAGCCTACCCTGAGCTGGAAGCTCGCCTTCGGGGCCGCTGAAGAAAGCCGCATGGTCGTGCTTCAGCATCTGCTGCTGGGCATAAACGCGCACATCAACCTGGATTTGGGTATTGCTGCGGTTGAAACCATGGAGGGCAAACCGCTGGAACCGCTGCGCGGGGATTTCAACAAAATTAATGCTGTACTGGCCGAACTCACGGATGGCGTGAAAGAAAATATCGGCCGGATTTCACCGGTATTCCGGCTGCTGATCCGCTTTGCACGCGGAAGGGATGAGATGCTGGTTAACTTCAGCATCAACACAGCCCGGGAAGGCGCGTGGAAATTTGCGGGGGAATATGCCAAAGCGGCCTCCCGTCCGGCTTTAACCGCCCAGCGGGATCACCAAATCGCTGCTTTGGCGCAGCGGCTCATCAATCCCGGAAAACGACTGAGCCGCATTTTGTACTTCGTAAGCCTTGCCGAGTGGCGCACGGTTTCGGGGAATATGGCGCAGCTTGACCGGCTTGTGAAGCGTTCCTGAAACCTGTGAGTTTCCTTTTAAACTGAAATCAGGGTAATTAAAACTTTAACTTTCGGAACCTGTGAGCTTTCCTAAAAGTTTGTCTGGGTCTTGTGAATTATTAGTTTTCTGAACCTCTTGTTTGCAAATGGAGGAGCAAGTTCGGTATTTTTTTGGAGCTGGGATATTCTGAGTTCTAAGAGTTCGAGAAAATCATTGTTTATCTTAGTGCCCCAAGTTTTCAGAATGAAGTCTGATGTTGCATGTAGCGACTGTATAGCAGTATCAGTCCAAAAAATGGGTTTCATTTTGGATTTAAAAGATCCGTAATACTCGTGTGAGGCAAAAGATTTTCCTCTGGCTCTGCATCTGCTATTTTTAATAGCTGCAAAATCGCTTCGGGAAGCTCAGAGCCGGCAGGCTCAATGAAGTCTGTAATTTTGTCTATGATAACCTCGTCTTCAAGAGTTCTTATCCGGTTGATAAGTATTAATTTCTTTTGTTCTATTGACATCAGAAGTTGTGTAGTTTTAGAGGCTTGGTAAAATGTGCGGGAAATTTGAAACGGTAGAATAACGAATCAACAATCTGAGGCGGGAGTTGCCAGACTTATAAGTGGATATAGTGATATACATACCAATAACATGATACCTAATCGCAGAAAAAAAGTGTTTATCCTGCGCTATTATGTAAGATAGGCTTTGATTTAGATACATTTCAAATAAATGGTCTTTAATCAGTGCCTTGATTATCCCTAAGATACCTGGCTTTAACGGGTATTGAAGTTTAAAAGCCGGGAGTCAATGAAATGGAATAGCCGTCTGCCGCCCCCTGATTTCAGCGCAAAAAAAAACCGCCTTTAAGGGGCGGTTTAAAATTGGGCAAGTACTAACATGCGCAGCTTTGAGAGTTCATCTGTCCTTTGAGGTGATGAAAACCAAAGGAAAATACAAAACCGGACAAAAGCGGTCGATGATCAATCAATCAGTAGTTATAACGCTGACGGCGGCGCTCTTCGCGAACACTTTTCTTGAGTGCTTCACGCTTCGCCTCAGAAGGCTTGGTAAATTGCTGACGCTCCTTATATTCCATCAAAATCCGGGAACGTGTGATAAGTTTCTTAAAACGGTTGATCGCGCGATCAACACTTTCGTTATCTTTGACTTTTACTCCGATCATGTACGTATTGAGTCGATTAAATTTTGATTTGGTTATTGCTAAATGTTGACAATCTCTAATATAACGCTTTTTATATCTAATTTCTGCATCTTTTCAGGACTAAATTTTCAGGCATCAAGAGGAGACCGCATCGGGCTGGTAGGGCCGAACGGGGCCGGTAAAACGACCCTGCTGCGCCTTATTGCCGGCCGATATCAGCCGGAGGAAGGTTCGCTAACCCTCCAAAGCGGCTGTAAAATCGGGTTTCTGGAGCAGGACACCCTTGAAATCAGTCTCGAGCAGTCTGTCCGCGATTTCGCCCTGCAGGCTTTTGCCGAGGTGAAATATATCGAAAAACGCCTCGAAGAAATCGGCATCGATATCAGTGAATCGACCGATTATGAGAGCGATCGCTATACGGATCTGCTCAATGAAATGGAGAAGCTCAATAACCGTTTTGCCATTCTGGAAGGCGACCGGGCCGAATCGCGCACCGAAGAAGTGCTTGAGGGTCTTGGTTTTAAAACCGATGAGCTTTCGCAGCCGCTTGAGCGGTTCAGCGGGGGCTGGCGGATGCGCGCCGTGCTCGCCAAACTACTGCTGCAGCGACCTGATGTCCTCATGCTCGATGAACCCACCAACCACCTCGATATCGATTCCATCGAGTGGCTCGAGCAGTACCTGAAAACCTACGACGGCGCCGTCGTAATTGTGAGTCACGACCGTTATTTCCTCAACCGCATGGTTACGCAGATTGCTGAACTGCGCAACCGCAAGATTTTTACCTACACGGGTAACTACGACAAATTCGAGGTGCAGCGCGAGGAGCAGGTGCAGCAGCAGCAGCGCGAGTTCGAGGCGCAGCAGCGCGAAATTGAGGAAACCGAGCGCTTTATCGAGCGTTTCCGCTACAAGGCAACCAAAGCCCGGCAGGTGCAGAGCCGCGTAAAAGCACTCGAGAAAGTAGTGCGCATCGAAGAGCCGGACAACCCGCAAAAGCGCATGCAGTTCCGTTTCCCCGATCCGCCGCAGTCCGGCAAGGTGGTAATGGAGCTCACCAATCTCATCAAAAGCTATCCTAAACCCGAGGGTGACGGTAAAATCACAGTGTTTACCGAGGGTCAGCAGCTGCATATCGAGCGCGGCGACAAAATCGCGCTCATTGGTCCTAACGGTGCCGGAAAATCAACGCTCGCGCGCATTCTGTACGGGCAGGAGCCTTTCGAAGGAACCCGTGCCGAAGGCCACAATGTGCTCATGACCTTCTTCGCGCAGCACCTTGCCGACGTGCTCGAGTCGAACCGCAGCATACTCGAAGAAATGGAATCAGAAGCCCGCACTTCAGAGGTCCGTTCGCGCATCCGCTCCATTCTCGGGAGCTTTTTGTTTTCGGGGGATGATGTCTTCAAGCCCATATCCGTGCTAAGCGGCGGGGAACGCGGCCGCGTTGCGCTGGCCAAAACCCTGCTGCAGCCCGCCAACGTGCTCATCCTCGATGAGCCGACCAATCACCTCGATATTTCGTCCAAAGAAGTGCTGATTCAGGCCCTGGAGGAATACAAGGGCACCATACTTGCCGTGAGTCACGACCGCTATTTTCTGAGCCGGTTTGCAACCAAAATCTGGCGCGTTGAGGGCGGGCGCGTGGCCGAATACGACGGCGGCTACGACTACTACGAGTGGAA
>NZ_JAIUMX010000144.1:0-7683 GCF_022565315.1 Cyclonatronum sp.
GACATATTGCATGTCCGATAACCATTTTTCCGGAGCTTGACGGTGATAAATGGAATTCATGGAAAGTTAATATGTTGTTTTTCATAGATGACATAGGTTTTGATGCCAAAAATGAAGACAAAAAAAACGAAGCCAATATGAATGAAAATCAAGAACAGATAGTGGATATGAATAATGCTGATTTCGAGTTTGTGATGAATAGTAAATTCTTGCATAGAGATTTAATCATGCCACAAAACAAACACCATGAGGCAAATGACCTGCTCGGTACTTATCGTATTTTGTTTGAGCCATTTATACTGCAGGCTTCAAAAAAAAACAAAATCAGCCTACGCTGCAGAACTTCCGATCCCGCATTTAAAAAAATACTTGAGCTTACCAAGGAAACGGCAGGTCTTCCGGATGAAGAAATATTTAAACTCGCCAGTGGTGATGAAGGTGGTGAAACAGCCAGTATCTGGAGATATAGAATGGGACCTGCTAACGACAGAAAGCTCAAAGAAATAGCCCATAAATTTATAGCTGAAGAGCACAAGTGGTTCACTGACTTTATACAGCCGCTTAAGCAAATACTTGAAAAATATCCGGCAAAATAGTTCTTGCAGGTAACTGCCTGGTAAGCACATAGTGTATTACCAGGCAGTTTTTTTATATACTAGTTTGCTGTGACAGTTAGCCTAATTTTAAGAGTAGTGCGTGCTCAGTAGTACAGATGTTTTCCGTTTGATCCCCCTCTTCAAAAATCCCGCGCGCTCACCATTTTCCCCGGTTCGAAGCGGTTTTCGAGCAGTACGATTTTCATCATTTCGGCAATGGTTTCGGGGCTGTTGAGTTTGCCTTGTGTCTTGGCGTCGATGAAGCTTTGCACGTACTGGAAGTCTTCGGGCGACTGCTCCCTGATTTCATCCTGCATCTTTGTGTCGGTGCGGCCGGGGTTGAAGCCGAAGGTTTTGATGCGCGCCCTGTGCTCGAGGTGCAGGCAGTCGGTGAGCATATCGAGGCCAGCTTTGGTGCTGCAGTAGTGGCTCCAGCCGTGATAGGCATTTTTTGAGGCGCCGCTTGAAACATTCAGCACCCGAAGCTCACCGCTGAAATTTGCGGTGCGTTTCACAAATTCGTGCATGAGCAGGGCAGGAGCTACGAAATTGACCTCGAGATTTTGCCGGTATTGGTCTGTATCGTGCTTGCCTATGGGGCCAATCGGCTGCAGCATGCCGGCATTGTTCACCAGGGCGATGAGGCCGGCTTCATCCTGATTGATGTTGTCAAATATTTCCTCTGTGAGCAGGGTGATGCCGTCGGTGCGGGCGAGGTCAAATTGCCAGGCGTGTGCCGCAGCGCCTCGTTTGGAAACGGTCTCGAGCAGTTCGCCGAGGTCCCCTCTTGCGGTAAGATGTAGCGTTGTGCCGGGGCCGGCAAGGGCAACGGCAAGGGAGCGTCCGATACCGCGTGAGGCGCCGGTAATAATAAAATGGTTCATGTGTTCGGTCCGGGTTTTGGAATGGAAAAAAAAGCGGGTTAGGGCAGGGGACACATCACCCTAAAAATAAAATTAGTGCTGCTGCTCTGCCGGCAGCAGCTGCATGTCGATTTGCAATTTGTGTTCGGGGCCAAGCTCTCCGAAGGGGATGTTTCGGGGATGCCGCCACGCGCCGGCCTGCCAGCTGAAACGGTCGCCGCTAAAGGGCCAGGGGTGGATGCGAAAGGTTTCGGGCAGCTTCGGGTCCGGCTCCATGCTGAGCCTTAGGTCGCGGTAAGCGGGCGGCGGACCAAACGGACTTTCCTTTTCGGGGCCCATGCACATGCGCAGGCTGATGTAATCGGTGAGCAGGATGAAGGCGTTCATGTCCCGCAGGACTTCCGGGCTGAGGCCGGGTAAGGCATGATCGGCCAGCAGTTTTGCTTCGAGCCGTTTGTCCTGCCGCTTCACCCAGCTGAAAAAAGCGGCAAGCTCGGGCGAGTCGCCGGCGCTGCTGCCGCTTCGGGCAAGGGTCGTGTTGTGCCGCAGTACGAGCAAACCCGCCAGCGGATGAAGATTCCGTGCGTCATCAAAGCCGCTTTTCCAGATACTGAGGTGGTGCTCTTTCGGCATGTCCAGAAAATCATGGGGATGCCCTTCGGTACCGGTGTCCGGCTGACCTTCCCAGTCGAGCCATCCGAGGTCGTGCAACATGGCCGCCTGTACAACAAGATGCCGCGGCTCCGGCACCTCCGGGATGCCGTTCCCGCCTTTCCAGGCCTGAGCAAGTGCTCCGGTCATGTTGCTGTGGTGCAGCTGTGTGATGCAAAGGGCCGTTTCTGCGGCGGAATTGCGGACAATCATGCTAAAGATTTCGGATGGTTTTTTGAAAAATACTACTCTTTGAAGGGTGCCCAAAATAGTCAAAAAAATACTGCCGCGTCAAAAATAGGAAAGACTGGCAGCGGGAGCTGATTCAGGGGAAGTACCGGTCGATAAAGGCCTGATATCCCTGCCCGAAGGCCGGACCCGTCGCAATGTGACCGTCGTTGTGGTTGCCGGCAAGCTCGAGCCAGTAGCTTTGGCCCGGGGCGGTTTCATATATGATGCGCCCCATTTCGTAGGGGATGAGCATGTCGCCGGGGCTGTGTGCCACAAGCACGGGGCCTTCGAACTGCTTTACGAAATCGCGGGTGGGAAGCTTTACCCGCGCCAGCAGCCCGACCGGAAAGATGGGATAGGTTTTTCGGGCGATGTCGGGGATGCTGGTAAAGGTCGATTCCAGCGCAAGTGCGGTCGTGTTTCGGTTGATGGCGACCCACGCAGCTACCGGTCCGCCCATGCTGCGGCCCAGCGGCAGGATGCGGTCGCGGGCTACGCCCAGCTCCCCGGTCATGAAGTCGAAGGCGGCTATACCGTCGGCCAGAATCTGACGCTCGCCGGGGCGGCCCTCACTTTTGCCGTAGCCCTGATAGTCGAAGATGAAAATGTTGTAGCCCAACCCGTGAAAGATTTCGAGCAGCGGGATGCGGTTGGCAATGTTGCCCGCATTGCCGTGGCAAAACAGGATGGCAGGCCGGCTCAGGGCGTCATCCCCCTCGTGATAAACCCACCAGCCATGCAGCATCAGGCCGTTTTCGGTGGGGAAGAAGTGTTCGGAATAAGAAAGGCCGGCCACTTCCGGGGTGAAGGGGACCGGCCTTGAGGGCAGAAAAATGAGCCGCTCCTGAAACAGGAACAGCAGCAGCGCAAGGGCCAAGTACAGCCCGCCGAGGGTGAGGATGATGGTGTAAATTGCGCTGAGTTTAGGCATGAACAGGAATCAGGTCGGGATTAGAACCGGTAGCGAACGCCCACTGAGGTCGGGTCGAGGCTCACGAAGGAATCGCTGAGTGAGATCTGCAGCGCGAGCTCGCCGAACATCTCAAAACGCGGACTCATCCGCTGCTGAAAGCCGATGAGCGGGGAAATGCTGTCGCGGGCGTCGGCATCTGCGAAGCTGTCGCGGATGTACTGAATGCCGAGATAGGTTTGGGTACCGGCACTCACATTGCCGTAGCCCCGTAGCCCTGCCCGATAGCTTACGGCGTCGTTGTCTTCGTTAAAGAAGCCGGCGTAGTGTGCGGCGGCTGACAGGCTGAACCGCTCGTTCAGGAAGAAATCCATCCCGAGGTAAGGGTTGCTGCTCACGGAGATGGAAATGCCGACGGGTCCGGATGGGGTGTTTTCGGAGGAGCGGCTGCGCAGCCATGACTGTGCAGCCGCCAGCTCAACGCCGGCGTACAGCAGCAGGAAGGCGGCAACCAAAAATGATCGTAAGGTAACTTTCATAAAGTGGATTGGGAGATGAGGTGAGGGGGAGTTCCGGCAGCTGCAAGAAACCTCAGGCAAACGGCCGGTTTACAGCGGCGATAACGCTGCGGGAGGGGGAATCGCGTATGGGATATAAACGGTAAAATCCCGATTTTCGATAACTTTCAAAAAAGGGTGCCAATCCCCGGGGTTGTTGTAGTTACCCGCCAATAGTAGAGCTCGGCTCCGATTGAAAACGGCGATTCCCCTTTCCTACTCTTCCTTTTTGCTCATTTCCATTTCTTTCTTCAGGTGTGCGGCAACGAGCAGGTTCACAATGCCGCCAAGGATCACAATCACGGCCGTTACCTGCTGTACAATGCCCCCGAAGTTGGTATCGCCGTAACTCGTGAGAAAGCTGATGATGCCAACAAGCAGCACAATGATGCCCGTTGCCAGGATCATATAAAATTTGATTTTGCGGGTCATAAGTCTGGCCTGAGATTTTTTATTCGTATCGGAAATTGAAGCTGTCCCAGCGGTTGGCCGGTTCCTCCTCACTGATGGTAACTTTTTTGACGTTCGAGCCCACCGGACCTTCGTGGCAAAGCTGAATGAGCTGGCTTACCTTATTTTCCGGACCCTCAAAGTGTGCCTCTACTGAGCCGTCGTCGAGGTTGCGCACCCATCCGGTGATGTCGTTACGTTTTGCAAAGCGGTACACAAAATACCGGAAACCCACACCCTGAACCCGCCCCTCAACTTTCACGCGTGCAGCTGTGGCTGAGCTGATCTCTTTGTTCATAATGGAAAATTTTTTCAGTATTGAATTAACAGTCTGTTTGGCCACTGAGCACAAATTACGCTGGTTGTGTACAGCGGTACGAAAAGCACAAGCTGTCTGATTTCGCTTGCATCAAGCCTGCGGATTATACCGGGATCGGGCTTTTTCCGGTCACCGCATCTTAAAGCATCAAAACCCTGAAACAGTCGTGTAGTGTTAATATAGGTACTTCCCGAATCAGCTTCATGTAAACCGGTTCTAAATCAGAGCTGATTTGGTCCCGGCTGATTACCCTGTGTTTCTGTGTGCGATTCCCCCCCCTTTACCACAACCGGCCTGCTTTCTCCCGGTACGTTATCCCTTCAGATACGGTAGGTGTAGTTGAGCTTTACGGCACCCTGCGTTTCGGTTGGGGTGAAGCGGTCATCGAGCTGAATCCAGTTGCGGGTGTACACCAGAAACAGGTCTGATCCGGGCCGTATCGTCCAGCGGAGGCGGTTGAACAGGCCAAGCATGCTGCTCATGTTGTCGTACTGAACGATGGAGGTAACGGCCAGGAACGGGCTGAAATCAAAATTTCCGGTAAAGCGGAACAGGTCGGTATGGAAGCTGCCTGCTTTCAGGGAGATGTCGTCCCGGTTCCAGCTGCCTGACACGTTTATGCCGGTGTAAGGGCGCAGGGTGACGGAGGCTTCATACTGATTGCGGGTGCCGTTCCAGAAGTCTTCGCGGGCAAAGCCGGAATAAACCACAATCTTGCGGAAGGATGCCGTGCTCAGCCCCAGAAAAAACCTGTTTTTGGTATAGGCGCCTTCTTCAATGATGAACCTGCCGTCCCGCAGTAAATCGAAACTGAAAGGCAGGTATTCATACTCATGAACCACATTCCCCCAAAACTGCTCGCCGCTTTCGAGCCGAAGGTTCAGAAACTGAAACCAAATGTTAGACTGCTCCGTCCGGCCCTGTAGATTGCTCAGGTAGGTGTAGGAAAGGGCTACGTTTGCAGACCTTACGAGCGCACTGTTCTCAAAAATACGGGTATAGCCGATGTTCGGGTTGATCCGCCGGAATCCGTTTCTTGAGGTGAAGCCGAGGGCCGGGTTGTAGGCCTCACCAAGCTGCCGGTATGACAGGTGTCCGTAAAAAGGAAAGTTCGGGAAGTTGATCCTGAACCCGTAGGCCATCCGGTCGGTATCAGAAGATTCAGACGCCTCACGCGGATCATTGTGCCAAAGAAAAAAAGATTCAAACTCGAGGTTTTTATCGGTGAGGAAGCGGGAGGTGTTCAGGCCAAGATCAGCGCCTAAGGTGTGAAAGCCGCTGTTCTGATCGTCATGCGCGTTTCTTCGGGTGTAGATGAGCCCGATGCTGCTTCGTGAGCCAAAGTTTTGGATGTAGCGGGCAGCAGTGAAGTCTTCGGTCGGTACCGCAGAGGTTTCGCCCGTGCGGATCTGATACAGGCCGAGGGTGTAGTTTTCGGTGCGCCCGAGTACGCGCAGGCCCGCATTCACCGGTACGGGCCTGCCTTCAGCCAGACCAATCCTGCGGCTGAAAAAAGGCGTAACCCCGCTTGCTGAAGCAAAGCTGAAAATGCCGGCTCCCTCCAGAAAGAAATCCCGCTGCTCCGGGAAAAACAGCGGAAAACGGGTGAGGTTTATCCGCCGCTGATCCACCTCTGTTTCGGCGAAATCGGTGTTTACGGTCAGCGAAGCGCGTATGCCGGGGGTGATGCTGTAGCTCAGGTCGAAGCCGGCATCGGTGCTTCCCGAGCGCTCCGGAGCCATGCCCTGTGGGCTAAGCCGCGTTCCGCTTCCGGTGACATAGGGTTTCACTTCCAGACCAAGACCCTGCGAAAGGTTTGTAAGCCCGGTCAGCTTTCCGGCTGCAGCCGGCCGGAAGATGCCCTGATTTCGCTGCCAGCCCGCCCATAAAATTTCTTCATTGCTACGGCGTACGGTCCGCTGAAAGTTAATCCCCCAGCTGTCGGAATCCCGGTCGAAATCGAGGGACCTGAACGGGATGCGGATTTCAAGACTCCAGCCCTGCTCGCCGGTATGGGTTCTCACTTCCCAGATCCCGTTCCAGGATTTGTTCAGGGAAACGCCCTGCCCTACGGTCAGCAGCCCGTCGCCCATCAGGCCGTTGGGGTTGGTTTCAAAAAAGTAGGCCGTACGCTGGCTGTTGAAGGTGTCGAGAATAAACATGAAGCGGTCGTCGGTGCCGAGGGCAGCATTTCGCCTTTTTTGAAATGCCAGAATGCCCTCCGGCTTATCATCATACAGCATGGCTGCGATATACAGGTAGTCATCATCGTAGGCGACAAATACTTCGGTCCGGTGGCTGGGCACTGCGCCTTCTTCCGGTTCCTGCATGGTAAAATGGGTTGCAGGCTCCGCACGGCTCCAAAATTCTTCGTCGGGGATGCCGTCCAAAACGAAAGTTTCGCCGGGCCGCAGCCGGTATGCGCGGATTTCATAGGGGGAAGCCTCCCGAGCCGAATGCTCAGCATCGGTGGTCTGATAAGCTGCTTCGGCAGGACCCTCGAAGCCAGCGGCTGCTGCCTGTGCAGGCTGAAGTGTGCCCGATACAAAGCACAGGCTAAGCAGGAGTGCGGCTGTTATAACCGGTTTGAAAATCATACGATTAAAGGAGAATTGCTGATTATTTTGAGAAACAGCAACCTGGTCTAAGAAATAAAAAGGGGCCTGCTGACCTGCCCGAAAAAGAATCATCAGGCCGCTGCAGGATCAAATGGGGAGCTTTTAGAAAGCGCCCAAACATAACCAAATACCGCCTGTAAGCCGCTGCGGGATGCGCATTTTTTACAGGCATCGCGCATTTTTGAAGGGAGCGGACAGGTCCTGAAAAAAACAACCCTTAGCTAAGGCGTTTTGCGTCATCCTTTCTGCATGAATCCCGGGAGGGAGGTAAGGCCGCAGACAAAATCGCTGCTTGTACCGGTTAAGGCAATTTAGCCTGAATGCTGTATCTTTGCAGCATTCCGAAACCCTCCCAAATTTTTGTTATGTCCTACATTCATCAGATTAGCCTGAACTGGTTTGTGGTTTATTATTTCACGCTTGGCATCATTTTGCTGGTGAACGGCCTGATTTGGTTTTCGCGCCCGGCACCGTTTCAGCAGTACCTC
>NZ_JAIUMX010000145.1:0-7599 GCF_022565315.1 Cyclonatronum sp.
CGCAGCTTGCTTCTGAAATCAGCTGGGAGCTGCTGGGCCGTACCAAGACCAATTTCAAGACGCACAGCCTGCTTACGGAGGCCGGTAAGGCCGCATTTAAACCGAGCGCGGTGCTCTACTTTTTCACCTGCCTCTTCTACGCCATCCCTTCCCTCCTGCTTTGGATGCTGCTCCGTTCGGAGGAAGCTGCTTCACTGCTTGGGGATGAACTTGTACCGATACTCAGGCTTGTGCTCATCGCCCTGCTCGCCGGCGGGGCTTATTTCCTGTACCGTAAAATTTCTTCCCCGATAGTTTTCGACACCGGCAGCGGCTGGTTCTGGAAGGGCTATGCATCACCCGAAACGGTCACCAACCTCACGCAGCTGAAGGACGCTGTGAAGCTTGCTGACATTCAGGCCCTGCAGCTGCATCACAAGCGGATACACCGGCCCAACAACACCCGCTCCTACGACTGCTACGAGCTTAACGTGGTGCTGAACGACCGCTCCCGCGTGAACGTGGTAACGCACGGCGGCGGCGACTCCCTACAGTTAGATGCGGAAGAACTTGCTGATTTTCTCGATGTTCCGCTGCTGAGCCGGATGTAGGGTTTGATGATGGTTCAGATGCCGCAGCGATAGATACACCCAGATTTATTAATGCTGTTTTGGTGATATGCCAAAACGATCTATATAATTTTTTCGGAAGGTATCCACTGATTTATATCCGATTTTGTATGCAAGTTCGCTGATACGGATATCGGATGAAGTTTCCACGAGGCGGGCTGCGTATTGCAGACGCACTTCACGAAGGAAAGCGGCGGGGGTCATGCCGGAATCTTTTTCGATTTTGCGGTAAAAGCTGCGCTCGCTCATCGCGAAGGCATCGGCGAGAAACGGGGCCGAGAGCCGGTTGTCGTCAATGTTTTCGAGGATGTAGTTTTTCACGCTCTCGGAGAGGGAGGTCTCTTCGGGGACTTCGTCTGCGGGCACATCCACGATGTAGGTCTGCCTGCGGTTGTAGAACCGCATCAGGTTTTCGATTTTGAGGATGAGTTCGGAGGCGTCAAAGGGCTTGGTGATGTAATCCACAATGCCGACCCGCAGCAACTGCAGTCGCTCATCGCCGTCGTTTTTGGCGGAAAGCACCACAACCGGGATGGTTGCGAGGGCAGGGTCAGCCGCCATGTGCCGGATCAGTTCGCCGCCCGTCATTTCCGGCATCATCAGATCGGTAACAACCAGATCAACCGTGTTTTTCTGTAAATAGGCCAGGGCCTGCACGCCGTTTTTGCAGGAATGAACGGTACCAAGCGGCCCCAGCAGCCCTTTCACATAGGCATTCATATCCGGGTTGTCTTCCACAAGCAGCAGCCGGAGTTTTGAGCTGTGCGCTGCTGAGGCGGGTTCATTGCCGTTTAGGTGGTCAGGCACTGCCTGCGGCCCCGCGGTATCCCGTATGGAATGAATAACCATTTCTGCGTTAAAGGGCATGGTGAGCCTGAACCTTGCACCCTTTTCGCGCTGATCTGCAATGGCCAGTTCCCCGTTGTGCAGGCGTGCGAGTGAACGACTGAGTTCGAGACCGATTCCAAGACCTTCCACATAAGGTTTATCCGGATGCTTTATCCGGTGGAAACGCTCAAAGATAATTTCATAATCCTGCTCGGAAACGCCGTCCCCTTCGTCAATAATATCAACCTCAATAACATCATCCCTGTGGTTGATATTTGTTTCAATGCGTATGTTGCTGTTTTCGGGACCGTATTTAGAAGCATTCAAAAGCACGTTTGAAATAATCGTGCTGATCTTTTCACCGTCAACATTTACGATGGTGCCCTGTGTATGGCTGTGAAACGAAACGGTTTGCTGTTTTAAGGCGATAAATGAGCGGTGCAGCTCAACTACGCTGCGAATAATTTCGTCGAGTTTAAAGTTCTTTTTTTGGAGCGTTAGCTCGCCTTTGTCCGATCTGGAGAGGTCGAGGATCTGCTGTACGAGCACACTCAGCCTTTTTGCGTTGCGTATTACGAGGGAAGCATCCTCTTCGCCGATTAAAATGCCGGGCTTGCCGCTGCTTTGCTGTTTGGCTTTCTGAAGCAGCCCTTCAAGAATGGTAGTTGGCGTTCTGAGCTCATGAGATACATTTAAGAAAAAGCGGGTCTTGAAGGCTTCCTTTTCCTGAAGTTCTTTGGTGCGCTCGATCACCTTCTGTTCCATTTTTTCATAAATATCTACGAAATCGAGTGCGATGGTAGCGGTGAACGACACCGGAACGCCCACATAGACCAAAAGCACAGCGGCAAAAAATACGACGGTGCTGTACTGAAAAAAGAGGACGTACACCATCACATACAATAATGCGCCGGCAAGCATGGCCATAAAACCGGCAAACAAAATAGAAACCCGGTGTCCGTGATTTCCATGAATTGCCATACGCAGCAGGTACAACGCGTAAACGATTGTTATGACCGCAAGCAGGGGAAGAATAAGATTTACGATCTGATAATTAAATAATTCGGAATACACCGCTATGAGTAATGAAACCCATAACGTAATCCGCAAAAACGTTTTAGGTAAGGGCAGGCTGTAGTAGCAGCCGATCACTTGAAGCATGTTATAAAAAACAAGCAAAAACAGCAGCGCATGGCTTATAAATACAAGCGGATACATGCTGAACGACCAGGCGAAGATGGTATCACCCATTTGCGTGAGGGTATGCAGCAGCAGGAATAAGTTGGTCCGGAACGCGTACAAATGATAGCGGTTCACGGATTTAAGCGATAAGTACAGATGCGCTAAAGCTAAAATAAACAGTACAAAAGAAACCGCTCCGAATAAGAGGGTTCTGTTTTTCTGAATTTGGGTATGCGTTACAAAACCGGATTGAGTAGAAAGCAGCGGTCTGAAATATTGCTGCGGGTTTGCCCGCATACGATGCAGCCATTCCGGAACCCTGTGATAAGAGAATTCGATAAGCACATAGTTTACCCCGTTTCTTACTCTTACCGGGGCATTTTCCATCATGTTAAGCCTGCTTAGTCTTTCTGCTGATTTGTTTTGAGCGGAGTTACCGTCCTCAAAAACAAGTTCACCGTTCAGCCAGATCCGTATCGCTCCGAAGCCGATGTTCCGGGCTATCATGATAGTGTCGCCCGATAAATCAGACATCTCAAAGGCAAGCTCAGCCCAGCCGTAGCGGCTCTCCCCCAAAACGGTCCGCAGCGAATCGAGGTGCAGGGTGTTCACAAAATGGCTTTCCCTCAGGCTGAAACCGTCCGTTATTTCATCAGGAGCCAGGGTGGAAACATTCCAGGAAGCCGCGTTATAAAGCAGTATGGAATCATTTCTGTTGGTTAAGCCAGCGGTATCGGTTACGACCGGCTGTGCATAGCTGTTCAGGTACGCGAGGAACAGTACGGCCAGGGAACCAAAGCCGGAAACAGAGAGAATCATGTACTTTAGGAGGCTCAGTAAACTATTTTTATCGAACTTCACAGGCTGAAGGTTTATTGATGCTAAAAAGTAAAAAAAGCAATGGCAAGCCAAAGCCTGCAATGTTTACCCCGTTCATTTTCCTGAAAATACCAAAGTTAGGAGGAATCAGCACGCCCGGTGGCTTTTTTTCCTGATTACCCCGCCCAAAGGCTTTTGTATCTGAAAGGTGACTTGAAAAGCTTCAATCCGTATGATTACCGGATTCTGTGATCTATGGCAGGCTTTACAACAGGTGCATCCGCTGTTTTGCGCTTAAGATGGCAGCCGGTACAACTCTGAGCACGTACCTGAGAATAAGAGGCAGCAGGCACACAGCTATAAGCTGATTTTTTTTGTGTGCCTGCTTTTCCTCATGGCATGGCGTGTTCTACTTCACCAGCGTCATTTTTCTGCTTTGGGTGAAATTATCCGCTGTAAGGCGGTAGATGTAGGTTCCGGAGGCAAGGCCGGCCGCTTCCCATGAAAGGGTGTGCTGACCTGCGGTGAACATCTCATTTGTGACCGTACCAACCTTCTGACCGGTAATCGAAAATACCTCAATGTTAACCTGCGATGCTTCCGGCAGGCTGAAAGAAATAGAGGTCGAAGGGTTAAAGGGATTCGGATAGTTTTGCATCAGCTGAAAGCCTGAGGCAAGGTTTATGTCATCACGAACAGAAACCGGCTCCGGGGCTGTCATTACTCCAAAGAATACCCGGCGGTCACCGTCTGAAGTAAGCACAATATCATCAAGGTTAAGCGTAGCGTCGTAATCGCCTACGAGTATCATTTCGCCGCCGTTATAAGCCGACAGGACGATATCAAGCGGATTTGTGCCAAATGGACGGGTTTCTCTGTCAAAGATAACATCTGCGCTTTCTGCACCGGTACCTTCAATGTTTTTAGCCCACATAAAATTACCGTCTTTGTCATATTTTGCTACAAATATATTGACAAAAGAATCGGTGGTAAGAATTACAGGATTATCTGATTCTGCCTCAAAAATAATGGCGTCCGTAAATCTTCCCAGAACAATTACGTCTTCATTTTCATCAAGGGTAACTACATCAACAGCAGCAACTGAAAACCCAAAATGGCGGACCCAGATCATATCACCGTCGATGTCATACTTTACGATAAACCCGTCTTCTGAGCCGTACGCTTCAAAAATTTCATTCGAACCTTCGAAATAGCCCTCCCCGCTGAAATACCCGCCAACATAGAAGGAGCCATCTTCAACAGATACAATGGTTTGCCCTACAATCTGATCGCCTGCACCCATAAAGCTGGCAAAATACCACTCTCCGTTTACGTCGTAGCTGATTACGAATGTATCCCGATCGCCGGTATCATTATCCCAATAGATATCTGAGTCGGGCAGATACATGCGGCCTTCACCCACAACACCGAGTACGTTCAGATAACCGAGTCCGTCAACCGAGATGGCTGTTGCGAGGTCATTGTCAGGAGTGCCAAATACATCAAACCAGTACATGTAGTTGCCGTTTTTATCGAGTGATGCCATAAAAAAGTCGGATCCACCCACAACGGTAACTTCTTCACCCAGAAAGTTTGTACCTGAAAAGGAGCCGGCGATGTAGGGGTAGCCCTCGAGGTCAATCATGATTGAATTTACCACATTGATGCCGGTTGCAAGACTGTTTTCAGCAGCCGGGCTTCCGCTTTCTCCGCCAAGTGCCCACAGCAGGCTGCCCTGAGCGTTGTATTTCGCTACGAACATTTCCAGGTTAATTAAATCGTCATCACGGCCGTCAGTCAGTGTTTTGACCGTTTCTCCGTTTCCGTCTGTGAAGTTCAGTTCCTTAACAAAAGCACCGCCCACATATATGTTGCCGGCAGGATCAAGCGCTAAGGTAAGCCCGCCTTCGAGCGAAAAATCTTCATTCATAGCTGCATTACCATGCGCAATACGGTACCAGAGCAGATCGCCTTCAGGGCTGAGTTTGGCAAGGAAGAAATCATATCCGCCGCTGCTCTCAACTACGGTATCACCATAGCCGATGGTTCCTGTAAAGCCGCCGGTAACATAGCGGTTACCGGAAGCATCTACCGCTAACTGACCGATTTGAGTGGTTCCTGTTAAACCAAAAGTAGTTGCAGAACGAAAGACCGGGGCAGAAGGATCACTTCCGTTTTGCTGCAGATTCATAGCCTGATCAAACTGCATGCCGTTGGGTAAGGCATAAATCGATTTATCAATTATGAATGGTCGTTCCATATCACAAGCGGGCGGAACACAAACCGAGGGCATAGATGTAGCAGAACCCGGGAAAGCATGTATAATCAGCAATCCAATAAGGATGCTCAGCAGATACAGATTTTTTGTTTTCATAGTAGGTTTATTTAGAGGTTTTTCGGGGATGTTGTTTTTTTTGTTTTTTTTGATGGTCATGACTTTTGGGGTTGATTTTTTTAGCCGGATATAGGGTTAACACGATGAGGGCCAGCAGACAAAGCACAGGGAAGCCGTTGGGGAAGCGGCTGTAGAGGCTCAGTCCCTGATTGAGCGGTACCCTTTCGGTGGAATAATTTTCGGTGAAGGGTTCTATCATTCCCAGCACTTCGCCAAAGGGATTGGTAAAAAAACTGTAGCCGGTCGTGGAGCTTTTAAGCATGGACTTCCGGGCCTCCACGCTGCGAAGGCGGGCGTAGTTTTTGATGCCGATGAGGGACGTTTTGATGTCATCCCCAAAAAGCCTTCCGCTTGTGTGGGTGGTGATGAGGTGTGCCCGTTGCAGGTTTTCGGCTTTATGGGTTGAAGCAAAGAGTATGTCCCAGCAGATGTAGGGAATGATGTGCACGATGCGCTCATCCTGCGTTAAAAAGGTCATCGTAGTGCCGCTTGCCCCGGCCTTAAAATGATTGTTTTCGCCAAATTCGAGGACTAAGCGCGAAAGGAACGGAAAACGGTCGCTGAAAGGCACATATTCGGTGAAGGGCATCAGGTTTACCTTGCGGTACACATTGAGGGCATCCGCACGCTGATTTTCCATGATAACCCGCCAGCCCAGCTGAGGGGTAATCATGGCCGCCGTATTGTAGTAGAAGTAGTCCCGGTTCAGGTACTGCTGAAGCGGCGGCAGCGGTGTCGGGGCCTGCTCCATATCCATCATGCCGGTGGCAACGGGCGTTTGCCAGCGCAGCACCCGGTCCGCCATAAACAGGAGCGCGTTTTCATCGGTTCTGACCGATGATGGCAGCGCGGCCTCGGGCCACACTACGATATCGGGCCGGGTTTGGGCAACAGCCGAGTCGGTGAGCGCCAGGGCGACATCGATCTGAAATTCCTCCCGCTCCGGGTCGTCCTGCGGATATCCCGGCTGTATGACCGTAGCTGTAACGTACCCCTGAAAGGTAGCAGGCAGTGCCGTGTAAGAGTACCAGGCATAGAGCAGGGGAAGCGTAAACCAGAGCATTGCCGCCCCGCTGAGCTTCAGGAAATCTTTACTGCCGGTCAGCTCTGCGAGCCTGTTCTGCCGGATAGATTTATAAACGAGAAGGATGAAAACATTGAGCACGATAACCCAGGCCGATATGCCCGTGTAGCCGGTGAGGTCAATAAACTGAATGAAGACCGGATAGTTGGCGAGTCCGTTGGAAAACAGGGTGATGGGCACAGCAAAGAGCTTTTCGGTCACAAACCAGGCAACAGGCGGCCAGATCAGCGCGAGCAGGGCAAAGCTCCGCGTGCTTTCTGTGCGCAGCCGTTTGCGAAGGAACCAGAGCATCGCAAACGGCAGGGTATATAAAAAGGAAATGAGGGTGACCATGATTTTGCCGGCGAGGAGCTCAATCCAGGTGAAGCCCAGCAGCGCCAGCGACAGCGCCGTGAAGGAAAACACAAAGGCATGGAGCAGCCAGCTTTTAAGCGTGTCCAGCTTTTCAAGGGCAGAAAAAATGCCGAGCATGCACACCGGCAGCAGGAAAGCAAAAGAAACCCCGCCGATGTGGTTCACGGAAAGCCCAAGCATGAGGCCGCTCAGCAGGGCAGCTGAAATGGTTTTGAGGGAATTCGATTTTTTCATGGCACAAATCTACCAACTGCCTCACCCGAATTACTGCCATGAATGCCCTAATTTCTGCCAAAACCGGCTTACTTAACCCTCAGCGGGCTTTTTGA
>NZ_JAIUMX010000146.1:0-7509 GCF_022565315.1 Cyclonatronum sp.
CAGTACCGTTCACACAGCTTGAAATCACCGGGATTCCGGAGGTCGCCGGTCCGGAGCTCATCCTGCAGATTATGATTGATGACGAAGAAGCCGGGCGCGTGCTCGCAGCCCGCGAAGGCGATGGCCGGTACGTAATGTACGCGCCCGTGAATCCGGAATTCTCGCTTGAGCCGCTGGCCGTGCATCTTCGCTTTCTGGACGATGTGGAAGAAGCGGGACTGCACAGCTGCGGCGATTTCCCGTTTCAGATTCTGGCCCTGCCGCCTGCACCGGGTTATTTTGGGGATTACCTGAGCGGCTTCCGGCAAAACATGCAGGCCATAGGTGAGGTCACAAGACCGCTTTCCCCTGAGCTTGCACAAACCGATTTTGAAGAGGTCCCTTTCGCGGAGCGTCCGGCAATCTGGAGCTCGCGTTTGCTGTACGGCTTTGAGGAATGGCCGGGGCTCGAAGTGGTTCTCTCCGGAGAGTACTTCGAAGGCAGGCTTACTTCTGAAGAATGGGAGACGATCGAAGCGATTTATGCTAATCGTCCCGCACTTTCTGGCGTTTCCTTTTATCGCTTCGGGTTTGATCCGGAAAATATACCGTACAGGGAAAACCTGGAGGGCCCGGATGATGGTGAAACTGGTAGCTTGATGATAGAGCCTGATCCGGCTGTTCTGCTGATAGCTGATGCCGGCTCGGCTGCCGGTACTTACATTATGTCCCTTGCGGCGATACGGTCCCCGTATTCAGAAGTGCTCCCGCAGGACAGGCCCATGGTGCAGTCGTGTAATGACCCGTTTTACAAACCCACGGCACCTATGCTCCAGAATTACTTTATGGCGCAGCAAAATGCAGCGCGGATGGCAGATCAAATTCAGCAGGCAGGAGACTACGTGGCTGACCTTCAGGTAAGTCTGTTCGCTGTTGGGGCAATGGCTGGCCCGAAAGGTGCTGCAGCGTCACGCCTGGCAGCCGTAACTGCTTCGAATGTTGCAGGCCTGGCCATGGCGGCTGCAAATCTTTCGAATCAGATGATGCAGTCTGTTATGCCGGTGGAATTGGGCAGTTTCACCCTTGAGCACGGAGGTCCCTATGAATTTAAAGAGGATGATGAGGAGATGGATGTGAACTGGGAGCTGGCAGAAGTTAGTGCCATCAGCTCTGAGTTTGATGCTACGCAGGCTGCCGCAGAGTTTGCATGGTCAGTCGGTGGCGGTAGGGTGGTTGAACGGGCGTACAGAAATGTTCAGGGGCGAATGCCCTGGCTCAGTGCACTGGAGCAGGAGGGGGCAGGCATTGGTATTGGTAAGATTGTTGAGAGTTTAAACCTCGAAAGCCTAAAGTTCCCGGCCTGCCTTTTCGGACCGGTCGATATTACGGAAGAGCCATGGACAATTTCTTATACCGGGGTTTCAGGCCGTGAGCACCTGCTGGAAAAAATTGACCATCAGAATTTCGAAGTCCGCGAAACCGGTGAAGCTTCTCCCTACGTGTGTGTAGCTGCCGAACTGATGAACCCCGGCGCTTCCGGCTGTCAGGGCGGGGTGCCGCGGCAGTTTATCCCGGTAAACACAAAGGCCATTGAAGTACGCATAACTACGCTGAGCGGTGCAATAGCGCGAAGCAGACAGGAAAAACCCGGCACTACCCTTGTGTACATCGCAGAGGTTCGGAATGCCAATAACGAGCAGGTAAGCTGGTCGGTGAGCAACTCGAAGCATACCCTCTGGCAAGGCGGTACAGACAACCATGAAGCTACGATTGAGCTTTCCACTGATTCGGATGACTTCCCCTTTACCCTTACCGTTGAAAGCACCTCAACGACCGGCCTTCGTGCAATGCCCGACTCCCCGCCAAGACGGCACAGCATCACGATTAGTGAGCTGGAAGAAGATGAGCGCTTCTCTTGTCTGAATGAGTTCGAAATTGCCATGACCGAGCTGGACCGCTGCGGTTTTGTGGCCTATTTACAAGGCACCCTGCCCGGCAGTGACCGCATGCCGCCTGTACCTATTTCGGAGTGCGTAACCGGTGAAATTTACCGGTGGATGGTGAACACGCACGGTATCCATCATCTTGAAATGCGCGGACGGTTTGAACATGGTAATGCGCAAATTACCCTGCGGGTGGATTATGACGGCCTTGCAAAACTTGAAACCAGCGATTTTGCGGTATACGGCTACCTCATGAAAGGGATTATGCAGCCAACACGTACACCGCGGGGGCAGCCGGGTCCTGACCGCAGGCAGCCGCGCTTATCAGAAGCACTGGAGCTCCGCTCGGGTGATCTCACCATTTATCCGCTGGCCGGTATGCCGTATTATGGCAGCGTGTTTAAGTTCGAGCTGAAGCCGTACACAGAAACCCGCCGCCTGCGTGGTACCGGCTACACCGTAGAAGGCATGCTGATGGGCGGGGAAAGCTGTCCGTAGGCCGGTCGCTATTCATCCCCCATCAGAAACAGCAGCGGCTCATGCAGGCGGGCGGCCCATGCCCGCTCGTTGTGTTCCGCGCCCTCGAAGCGGAGCGTGAGGTGGCGAAGGCCTTCGGGTGCCTGAGCGCTCAGCAGGGCATCAACCGCGGCCTGATGCGGAATGTAGAGCGAATCCAGCCTTGCCGTGCCGTAATCAAAATACAGGGCATGATCGGTGAGCCGCGGCAGGCGGTCGGCTATGTAGCGGCGGAAGGCTTCCGGAAAAACGTCATTCTGCTCGAAAAGTCCGACCCAGTGCGTGGAAAGCGCTGCGGCTCCACCGAAAATCTCAGGATGCTCCATCAGTGCGTACATCGAAATGAGGCCGCCCATACTTGAGCCGGCAACGAAGGTGTGTTCCCGGCCGGTCTCAACGGTGAAGGTCTCGTTGATGAAGGGCAGAAGCTCCTGCGTGAGAAACCGGAGGTAGCTGTCGGCGCGCGGGTCGCCCAGGTGCCGCCGGCGCAGGTCTTCGCGCACGGAACCGGGCAGGTGCGCAATCGCAGCCTCCGGGAAATATTCGGCATGGCGGAAATCGCCGTTGTTCCAGACCCCCACCACGATAAAGGGCTGCAGCCGGCCTTCAGCGATCAGTCTGCCGCCAACCTCATCAACCTGCCACTCCTGACTGTTCCAGGTGAGGTCCCCGTCGAAGAGCATCTGCCCGTCGTGCATGTACAGCACCCGGTGCGGGGTTTCGCCGTTGTAGGTGCGCGGCAGCCAGATATCAACCATGCGCGTATCCACAAAACCGGAGTTTACCTGATAGCGGATAAAGCGGCCGGATGCCGGCGTGGGCTGGGCCGGATCATCAAAAAATCCGATTTCCCGGGCTGAAAACGGAGTTGATGCTTCTTCTTCACCGGAAGTCCGGTCTGTCTGGGAAGGGCCGCATCCCCCAAAAAGTACGGCTGCAGCCCCAAAAAGGAGGGTTGTGAAAATCAGGCGGATGGACACCATAGGTGTGATTTACTGAACATTTCGGGTTTCTCAGGCGGTACGAAGCTTTGGTTTGGGTTTGGTACGCGCCAGCACGATTCCTGCAATGATAAAGGCTGCCCCGACATACTGCCACAGCAGCAGCGGCTCCTTGAGCAGCACAACGCCGAACACCAGCCCGAGTACAGGCACGAGGTTCTGGAAGGTCGCTGTGCGTACAGGCCCGACCCGGCTCACGCCGTAATTCCAGATAATATACGCCATCCCGATGGAAAGCAGGCCGCTATACAGCGTTCCGCCCCAGGCCGCGGCGCTAACTGCGCCAAAGTCGAGCCGCACAATCCACGGAAGCCCCGCAATGATCAGCGCAACCCCGCCGGTGAGCATCATCAGCATGGTGAACTGAATCGGCGTGTACCGGCCCAGCATTTGTTTGGTGAAGAGCGTGTAGAGGCCGAAAACAAAGGCAGCAACCAGAATCACGATATCCCCCACGATGTTTTCGGAGCTGAGGGTGATGCCGGTTTCGCTGCCTTCCATAATGAGGAAAATTCCCAGAAAGGCCGCCGCTACTCCGGAGATGGTGAACCAGCTCAGCTGCTGACCAAAAAAGATGCGGCCCACAAGCGCAATCCACACGGGGATGGTGCCCAGCATTACGGCGGCGTTGGCGGCAAAAGTGAAGTTAATGCCCACGATAAACAGCGACTGATACACCAGGTTACCCAGAAGACCCAGCCCGATAATTTTAGGCCAGTCGCCTTTGTGAACCACCAGCTTTTGTCCGCTGCGCAGCAGTACAAAGTACATGAAAAGCGTCGCCAGCGAAAAGCGGAAGGCGTTGAAGCTCATGGGGTCGATTTCCAGCAGGGAAAACTTCACCACAGAAAAATTGAGCGCCCAGATCAGGGCTACGGCAATCAGGGAGACTTCGGTGAGCAGGCTTCGGTTCAAAAAACGTGTTTTGCAGAAATGATGAATAGGGTAGGTTAGCCGGAATGATAGCTGATTTTCGGAAGAATTCCGTGCCCTGAAAAAGGCAAATCTAAGTACGGACTTTAATTGAAGAGGCATTCCCTTATATTGACTGCTGTAAATTTGTTAATCCACCGCATAATCGAACTCATGCTGTTAAATCGACCGTTTTCACTCGTCGCCTTTCCCGGAGCGACCGCGCTTTTATTCCTTTGTTTTATGATGCTCGTTTCCGGCGGATTTCAGCCGGCTCAGGCCCAAAGTTTCGAAGAGACCTCCCTCCCAAAAGAACTTACCGAAGAAGAGCTCACCCGCCTTCATGAAATCGGGCTGCATTTCACCCCGACGGCCCCGCCCTCCGGCACCGTACGCAACATCGCCGAATTTGAGCGCAACGAAGGTGCACTCGTGCGCTGGCCGCTATGGATTCCCGTGAGCCTGGTCGTTGCCATGAGCGAGCATGTTACGGTTACCACCATCGTAGCCAACAATACGCAGCGGAATCAGGCCACCGCGGCTTATCAGAATGCCGGGGCCAATATGGCCAACATCGCCTTCCTCACTGCCCCGACCAACTCGGTCTGGACCCGCGACTACGGCCCCTTTTACATCGCCGACGAAAACCATCAGGTCAGCATTGTGGATTTTATCTACAACCGGCCGCGCCCCCTCGATGATCAGGTGCCCCTCGCACTTGCCTCGCAGCTGGGCATCCCGCATTACGGCATGCCGATTGTGCACACCGGCGGCAACTACATGACCGACGGCTGGAATACCTCGGCCTCCACCGACCTCATCTGGGAAGAAAACAGCTTTAATGAAGAGCTGGTGCTGCAAAACAT
This sequence comes from Cyclonatronum sp., assembly GCF_022565315.1. Classification (NCBI taxonomy): domain Bacteria; kingdom Pseudomonadati; phylum Balneolota; class Balneolia; order Balneolales; family Cyclonatronaceae; genus Cyclonatronum; species Cyclonatronum sp. Next base: position 5,218 of record NZ_JAIUMX010000146.1, read on the forward strand.
GTTCGATTACCTGAATACCGAAACCTATCACGTCACCATCGATCCGCAGCAATCCGCCATTGCGCACATCGACACCTGGTCCAAGTTTCTGGATGTGGATAAAATCCTGATTGCCCGCGTTCCGGAAGGCACGCCCTATTATGCCGATCACGAGATGGTGGCCGATTATTTCGCCAATGCCATCAGCAGCTGGGGCACTCCCTATCAGGTTTATCGGATTGACACGCCGGACCTTAGCCCGAATGCTCCCTGGAACTTTCAGCCGCATCCCTACACCAATTCGATTATCCTCAACGAGCGCGTATATGTGCCGCTCATGGGCACCGTGCACGATCAGGCCGCCATCGAGGCCTACGAAGCCGCCATGCCCGGCTACGAAGTTCTTGGCTTTCTCAATCCCAACGAAGGCGGCAATACCGGCTGGAATTCCTCCGATGCCCTGCACTGCCGGGTGAAGGAAATCCCCGACCGCGGCATGCTCTACATGCGGCATTTGCCGCTAACGGGCACGCAGCCCTGGCAGCCGGTTTTTGAGCTCGAAATTGACCTCATCCCCTACAGCGGCGCCGCCCTGATTGAGGAAGCCCTGCAGCTGCACTACCGCCTCGACGACGGACCCTGGCAGCAGCGCGCGCTCACGCATGCCGAAGGCCACAGCTGGGTCGGGCAGCTTTCTGCCGGTTCCGCGCAAACGGTGCACTACTACTTTTCCGCCGCCGACGAAAGCGGCCGCTCCGAAACCTGGCCCCTTATCGGCGAGCCCGGCGCACGCAGCTTCGAACTTGATACCGAGCTGCTCAGCTTCAGCTTTTCTGAAGGATGGCACCTTGCCGGCCTGCCCGCTGACCTGAGCGTGCCCGGCTTTTCTTTTAGTGAAATCTTCGGCACGGCTGCCGTGCAGCCGCCTTTGGTTTTTTCGGGTGATGATGAAACCTTTGCCCCGACCGAAAATCCGGCACCTGGTCAGGGCTTCTGGATGGAGCTGTCGGAGCCGGTGAGCGCCCTGCTCGGAGGAAGCTTCCTCAGTGAAGTGACCCTTCAGATGCAGGAAGGCTGGAACCTGATTTCGGGTCCGCTGGATGCGGTTGACTTCAGCGAACCGGCTGAAATTGCCCCACAGCTGGTGCCGGGCACCCTGTTCCGGCACGGCATCACCCTGCTCCGCGATACGGAAATTCTGCCGGGCCGCGGCTACTGGATCTACGCAAACGAAGCCGGCCCCGTAACGCTGAACCCCGCCGGAGATGGCGGTCGGGACGGAGCCCTTCACAGTGATTTGTCCCTTTCTTTCACGGAAATCCGCTTCACAGCCGGAGAAGACATCGCGGCCCTGCCCCTGTATTTTGAGGGCGTTTTGGGAGAGGCTGATGCCGCCCTGCACCCGGCAAGCTGGCTGCTGCCGCCTGCCGCTCCCGCCGAAGCTCCGGTACTCGACGCCCGCCTTGCCGGCAGCCGCTGGCTCGCTGAAGCCGACACCGCGCACATCAGCCTTCGCGCGCCGCTCGATGCCGAAGGCACGCCGGTGCCGGTAACGCTCAGCCTCAGCTCTCCCACAGCTTCTGATCTTGATATTTTTGAAGTGCACCTGTTCAGCAGCGGCGAACTGATATTTGTGGATGCCTATCCGAACCATTTCAGCCTTGAGCTGCGGGCGGAAGCAGATTCGGTGATGATCTTCCAACCGGCCCCGCTCAGCACGCCGCCGCAGGCCGAGCGTCCGGTCGGGATTTCCCTCTCGCAGAATTATCCGAATCCGTTCAACCCTACCACGAGCATTCAGTTTGAACTGCCGCAGGCGGCGGAAGTCCGCCTTGAGGTGTTCAGCCTTACCGGTCAGCGGGTTGCTGTTTTGGCCGATGGAACGCATCCGGCCGGTATGCACTTGATTTCCTTTGATGCCGGTGCGCTGGCCAGCGGTATTTACCTGTACCGCCTCACCGCCGGCTCTCAGACCCTCACCCGCCGTATGACGCTCGTTAAATAGCGGTCTCGAAATTCTTCATCCTTCACACAAAACACAAAAAATCATGGAAATCACTTTAATTATTTCGATTGCCGCAAAAATCATTATCGCGGCGGGGATCTACAATGTGTGGCTGCTGCGATTTAACAAGGCGACGCCCTATCGCGGCGGAAATGCTAAAAGCATGGAAGAAGAGTTTGCCGCCTACGGTCTGCCGCCGGTCATGATGAAAATTGTGGGCTTCCTGAAGATCGCTTTGGCTACGGTTCTGCTGCTCAGCATCTGGTCGCCTGCCCTTGCAGTACCTGCCGCAGGCGGCATGGCGCTGC
>NZ_JAIUMX010000147.1:0-7496 GCF_022565315.1 Cyclonatronum sp.
CGCTTTTCGGACTGCTGCTGCTGCTTTTGGCTCCTCTTTCGGAGCTGAGCGCGCAAACGTCTGCCCATTCGCAGGACTTCGCTATCGGGTTCGAAAAATTTACCCTCGATAACGGTCTTGAGGTCATCTTTCATAAAGATTACTCCGATCCGGTAGTGGCTGTAAACCTCACTTTTCATGTGGGGTCTTCGCACGAGCAGCCGCACCGTACCGGGTTTGCCCACCTGTTTGAGCACCTGCTCTTCCTTGAGTCGGAGAATCTGGGCCGGGGCGGACTCGACGCCATGAGTGCGCGCATCGGCGGCAGCGGGGCAAACGGCTCCACCTCCCGCGACCGCACCAACTATTTCCAGACGGTTCCGAACGATGCCCTGGAGAAAATGATCTGGGCTGAGGCCGATAAACTCGGATTCTTCATCAATACCGTGAACGAGGCGGTGCTCGAAAAGGAGAAGCAGGTGGTGAAAAACGAGAAGCGTCAGGGTGTTGATAATGCCCCGTACGGCCACACCTTCTACGTTACGCACAAGGCGCTTTACCCCGAGGGGCACCCCTATAGCTGGCAGGTGATCGGCTCGCTTGAGCATCTGCAGGCCGCCACCCTCGACGATGTGTATGCCTTTTACAACGACTGGTATGTGCCGAATAACGCCACGCTGGTGATTGCCGGCGACTTCGACTCCGATCAGGCGCGGGCCTGGGTGCATCATTACTTCGATGAAATCCCCCGCGGGCGCGACATTCCCGAGGTTGTGCCCATGCCGGTGACCCTCACCGAAACGCGCCGGCTTTTTCATGAGGACAATTTCGCCCGCCTGCCGGAGCTGCGCTACACCTGGCCTACGGTCGAGCAGTTTCATCCGGACAGCTACCCGCTGGAGATCCTCACCGAGCTGCTGGCTTCCGGTAAAAATGCGCCCTTGTATCAGGTGATGGTCGAGGAAATGGAGATTACCGCTTCCCCCTTCATGTTTAACTTTACTGCTGAGCGCGCCGGTGAGGTGATTCTTGGCGTGAGAGCATTTCCGGGCATTGCGCTGGACCGCGCTGCGGAGGGCATCGAAGCGGCATTCGTGCGTTTTGAGGAGGACGGATTCTCCGAAAATGATCTTCAGCGGGTCAAGGCCGGCCTCGAAACTGATTATTACAACCGCCTGTCGAGCGTGCTGGGCAAGGCCATACAGCTGGCCGACTACAACATTCTTGCCGGCGATCCGGGCTATATCAACACTGAAATCCGTCACCTGCTGGCTGTTACGGCAGATGATGTGATGCGCGTGTTTCATCAGTACATCCGCGGCAAACATCACGTAGCTACGAGTTTTGTGCCCCGGGGTCAGCCGGAGCTGGTACTTTCCGGCTCGGTCGAGGCCGAAGTGACCATTGAACCGATTGTGGAAGGTGCCGAGGGGGAAGACTTCGTTCTGCCGCCCGATACCCCGTTTGAGCGCACCCCATCGCGCATCGACCGCTCGGCTGAACCGCCCTACGGTCCGGAGCCGCAGGTGAATGTGCCGGAGGTGTACATCACCGGACTCGCCAATGGCGTGCAGCTTTTTGGCATTGAAACCTTTGAACTGCCGCTGGCACAGTTTAATCTGCGCATCGACGGCGGGCAACTGCTGGATGCCGGTGCCGCGCCGGGAACGGCGAATATGGCGGCATCCATGCTGATGCGGGGTACGGCCAACCGAACCGCAGCCGAGCTGGAAGAAGCCATCGACCTGCTGGGTGCCCGCCTGAACGTGAATGCCGGCCGGCAGGAAATTACGGTTTCAGGCACGGTACTCACGCGTAATCTGCCAGCACTGATGCTGCTGGTGGAAGAGGTTCTGCTGCAGCCACGCTGGGACGAGCGCGAGTTTGAGCTTGCCCGGCAAAGCATCGCTTCATCCATAGCGCAGCAGCGCGGCAACCCGAACAGCATCGCAACCCTTCAGTTTAATGAGCTGCTTTACGGCGAGGGTCATGTGCTGGCCGGCAGCGTGCTGGGTACCGCAGAGTCGGTACAGTCGCTCACCCTGGAAGGGGTGCGGAGCTGGTATGAAGCCAACATCTCTGCCAATCTTGCCACCTTCCACATAGCCGGCGCGGTAACACAGGCGGATGCGAAAGAAATTCTGGAGCCGCTGGCACGGGCCATGCCGAACCATAATTTGTCGGTTCCGGTAATGCCTGAGCCGAATCCTGCAGCGGGCGGACGCGTCTATTTCTACGATGTGCCGAATGCGTCGCAGTCTGTCGTGCGCATCGGCTACCTGGCGCTGGCCGAAACCGATCCCGATTTTTACCCGGCCACGGTGATGAACTACATCCTGGGCGGGGGAGGCTTCGCCTCGCGCCTCACGCAGGAGCTGCGCGAAGGCCGGGGATACACATATAACATCGGCTCCTCGTTTAGCGGAGGCCCCTCGGCCGGCCCCTTCACCATCAGCACCGGAGTCCGCAGCAATATCACTTTCGAAGCGGTCGCGCTGATTCGCGAGATCCTGGCCGAATACGGCGATACTTTCACAGCCGAAGATCTTGAAAACACGAAGAGCTTCCTGCTCAAGAGCAACGCCCGGGCCTTCGAAACGCTTGGTGCCAAGCTGAACATCGCCCAAACCATGAGCCGCTACAACTGGCCGGCGGACTACATTCAGGAGCGGCAGCAGATTGTCCGCGACATGACCCTCGAACGCATGCAGGCGCTGGGCCGCACGCTTGCCGATCCCGACCGCATGATTTACCTGATTGTAGGGGATGCCGCCACGCAAAGAGACCGTCTCGAAGGGCTGGGGCTTGGGGAAGTCATAGAACTGTAGTGTAGTGCCGGGCATGGCCTTAAAGCAACATCCTGTAGGTGCCATCCCCGCATCCCATCCTCCTAAAAACAAAGCAGGAACCTAAACTTGCGTTCGGGTTCCTGCTTGTTCTTCAGCCGATAAATTGCCCCTGAACCGGCCGAATAATCATACCGGCCTCCCCGCCGGGGGATTCTGCAGAAAGCAGACTAACGGGGAAAGCCGGAATTTCCTTTGAAGTGAGGCTTATTTCACCAGCATCATTTTGCGGGTTTGTACCATTTCGCCTGCTACGATGCGGTAGATGTACACCCCGCTTGAGAGGCGTGAGGCATCAAAACTGACCGTGTACGTGCCTGCACTGATGCGGCTGTTCACCAGCAGCTCCACCCGCTGACCCAGCAGGTTGAACACCTCAAGGCGTACATCAGCCGCTTCAGGCAGGGCAAAGCTGATCTGCGTGGTGGGATTGAACGGGTTAGGATAATTCTGTTTCAGTTCAAACGCAAGGGGCACATCGGTTTGCGGATTAACAGAAGTAGGCTGGGTTACAAGCAGCTGACCGGAAACGTGGTACATTCCGTTCCAGAAACCGCCGCCGAGCTCATGGTAGCCGCCATATACGAAGCTGTGATCTTCCAGCTGAAAGCGGGTTGTGAAGTAGTACTCACCCGGCTCGAGATGGGCACCGGCCGTTGCGGTAAACTCCGCGCGCTCGTCGTGCATCTGGAAAAAGCTGCCTTCGGTCCAGACCTCTTCACCCCAGAAACCGGGATGCATATTTTCGGTATGGAAACCGACCCACATCCGGATGGGGGCATCATCCAGGCTCATAGACTCATCCATCGCCTGGACAAGTCCGTGCGTGGTGAAGTTTTCACCCTGTGCAATTTCGATCACATTGGGGTAGAGCAGGTTAGCCCAGCGCAGGCCGCTCTCGCTTTCGGTAACGGTGAGGGTAACCGGAATTTCAGCAAAAGGCGTGAGAGGTGAGTTGGTGCTGATGCGCAGGTTCACGGTGTAGGTGCCCGGCTCGAGATCAGCGGCTTCAACCATGAGCATCACATCTTTTGTATCGCCCGGCGCAATGACGCCCTGTGTGGGGTTGGCCGACAGAAAGTTGAGCATGGTTCCTTCCAGTTTGAAAGCAAGATTTGCAGCAGTCGGATCCGTAAATTCAGCGATGTCGGTCCAGTTAGTGAGGCCAAATCCAAACAGGTCGGCGGTATCGATAACCTGCGCGTTGTTGCCTCCTGTGCTGCTTGTAGCCTGATACCAGGCGCTTGCTGATCCGATATTGCCGTTCAGCATCGGCGCGGCTACCAGCCAGTAGGTGCCCTCTCCGAGGAGCAGGCCTTCGCCGTTTGCTTCCTGAAGATCGAGAATGAGGCGGGTTTGATGCTCACCGGTGTCACCGGAGTTAACCTGCTCAACAATGAGCCCCGGTGCGCCAAACTGACCGCTGAAGCTGAATACAGGCTCTGCACTATTGTTATCGGGATTGCCGGCGGGCTTGCCGTTGCTGTCGCTGTAGATGCTGAAAATCACGCCATTTGCAGCTTCCTGAATCGGAATTCCGTTTTGCAGAAACCCGCTCACAGTGATGCGCGCGATCTGAGCCGCACCATTTATCGTGAAATCATCGGCGGAGTAAACCCCTGAACCGTCGAGGCCAAAGCGTGAGCTCATAATGCCGTTGAAGCCATCCGGCTGCTGCTCCCAGATTATTTCCGGCTCGTTCATCAGGCCGGCATTGCCGGATGAAACGGGACGGTTTTGGAATGGCTGACTGAAGCCCTGCTGCGCCTGAACCAATCCGTCGAGCATCACTACGCCGCGGTTTGCAGCAGCTGCGGCAGTACCTGCAGCTGTGGTGTTGCGGATTCCGGCTGACTGCACCGGGCGCTCGCTGCCGTCCGGCATCTGAAGCGAAAGCAGGCTGAATTCGAGGTCGGCCGCACCGGTGTTGCTCAGGGTGATGATGCTGGTCTCCATCTCATTTTGGGGAAGTTCGAAACTCAGCGGTGTGGTATCAACCGAGAGGATGCCGGGGTCGCTCGCAGTTGCGCTCAGGGCGACGGTCACATCCCCCGAAACCGCATTGCTCACGGCCACAAATTCGCCGGTGAAGCTGCCGCTTGTGGTGGCCTCGAAGCGCACGCTTACGGCAGCGCTGTTGCCGGCAGCGAGGGTGAAGCCTTCTGCGTCGGTCGAGAAGCCTTCCCCGCTTACGCTAAAGGAGGTGATTTCCACCACATCGGTACCGGTGTTGGTGAGCACGACGCCCAGGGTACGGCTGCTGCCGTTGAACACGCTGCCAAAATCCAGCTCCGGACTTTCCGCGGCAAGGTCGGGCTCTCCGGCTACGGAGAGTTCACCCTCAATGAAAAACTGCGGGCTCAGCGGATCGTTGGTGAGCAGCAGCAGGCGGTCGGTGTAGGTGCCGGCAATCAGGTCAAGGGTGGAAATATTCAGGCTCACGGTTTCTGTGCTGCCGGGAGCTACCGTGCCGCTTGCGCTGCTTGCACCGGCAAAGAATTCGGCCGTCGAGCCGAGTCCGCCGAGGAGAATTTCGCCGGACCATACGCCGAAGTCGTGCGCAATCCAGCCGTTGCCGATCCAGATGTACACTTCTTCAAACTCCATGGGCTGCGCAAGGGTGATGGTTTCCTGTACGGGGGTTCCGCTCACGCTTGATGCACCCATGCTCCAGCTGATGCGACGGCCCGGCGCTGCATAGCTGAGGGTACCGCCAAGCTGCAGAAGCACATCGTTTGAGTGCTGAAGGGGCAGTTCTGGAGTAGCTGTAATCAGCACGGTAAGGTCGCTTGCCCAGGTAATTCCGGTTGCCTGATTGAGCACGAAGTCGGCCACAACCTGTTCCAGCGTACCGCTCACGGCTTCACCGATCAGTGTGAATTCACCGCCCTGAGCTTCAAATCCGTCCATTTCAATGAGGAAGCCCTCCCCGGTAGTAGCCGGCTGTGCAGCAGTGTCTTCATTTTCGGTTTCGCTGAAGCGGGCTGCAGCGCGGGCTACGGCGGCTGCATCCGCCTCTGTTGTGAGGCCTTTTGCATGTGCATCGAGCAGGAAACGGTCGGCGATGGCTCCCCGGTTGCCTTCGGTCTGTGCGAATGCGCCGGACGCTATGCTGCGGCTCAGGCCCTGCGCTTCACCGGTAAGAAGTGCGCGGTTTAGGCCGCGCTCAGCTACGTCAAAACGGGGGAAGCTGAAGCTCAGCGGACCGCTGCCGCTGTTGGTGATTTCGATCTCAGCTGTGGTGCTGTCGCCCGCGTCGAGAGCAAAAGTGAAGCTGAGCGGGCTTACATCCGCAAGCGGGCGCGCCACAACTTCGGCCTGCAGCGCTACGCTGAGGGTCGGATTCGCCGGATCATTGGTGTCGAAGGTGAGGCTTCCGTTAGCTTCACCCAGCTCGCTGGCAGTGAAGACCACCGCTACGGAGGCGGCTGCGTTCGGCGCAATGCTCAGGCTTTCGGTTTGTACAACAAAATCAGGATTATCGCCCGCGAAGTTGGAAAGCTCGAGGGGCGCGGTGCCGTTGTTGCGCACCATAAAGCTGCGGGTTTCTGTGTCTGATTCGAAAACCTGCCCGAAGGAAAGCACTTCAGAAAGCAGTTCGGCTGAAGGGGTACCGCTTACGTTAAGTTCTACCGGAAGCGTTGTGAATCCGTTAACCGGATCGTTGCTCAGAATGGCGAGCAGATCGGTGAAAGTACCGGCCACAAGCTCCTCAGCAGAAACAGAAAGGCCTATTTCGAGGGCTTCGCCCGGTGCTACGGTACCGGCTGAGGGGCTTGCATCGGTGATAAACGACGGGGCATTTGCCGTGAACGACTGAACGGTGATGGTGCCATCCCACACAGCCGGACCGCCGCTTGCCAGACCATGGCCAATGAACAGGTAGATGTTTTCCATCGGGATAGGCTCATCCGTCGCAAGCTGTATGAAAACCTGCGTTCCGGGTACCGGACTACCGCCGGTAAACCAACCAAATTGGAAATCGGCGTAAATATCGGTTCCGCCTAACTGAAACAAAAACTCCTCGGGATTGCTGAAATCAGGATTCGGTGATGTGGCGAACAGCAGGGTGAGGTCGTTTGCCCAGGTCGCGCTGTTATTTTCGGTGAGGACGAAATCAGCGTTTATCACCTCAATGTTACCGCTCAGCGAGCCGGAAACACGGGTGAAGGCACCGGGTGCCGGGCTAAATCCATCCATCGTGATTACAAACGGCTCAGAGGCAAGGCCTGCACCGGTGCCCGGCTGTTGAGCTGTGATGCCATCCCCCGAAAACGCCTGCTGCTCAAGCAGTTCAGCGGCAAAATCTGGCAGGGCAGCGAGGGTGCCGTTTGCAACGGCGTGCATCAGGCTGCGGGCGTTGAGGTAATCCGTGGTGGGCTGGTCAAAAGCGGGATTCTGCATTACCGCACCGGCGCGGCCGCTAAGCAAACGCTGTGAGCTGTCGAAAGCGGGGATGGTGAAATTGAGGTCGCCTTCACCATTGTTTTGGATGAAGAAGGATGCGCTTCCGGTTTCGCCTGCGGCGAGGCTGAGGCTCAGCGCACCTGGCTCGAGCCCGATCAAAGGCGCGCTTACGCCCGTTCCGCTAAGGGCAACCGTTAAGGCCAAATTTTCGGAATCGTTGGTGGAAAAGCTGAGCGTGCCGGTTTCTGTACCGGGGGCACCGGC
>NZ_JAIUMX010000148.1:0-7434 GCF_022565315.1 Cyclonatronum sp.
GACCGCCGTAGGTAGCTGACATCACCTTGGTGATGGCTGCCGTAAGAGTCGTCTTACCGTGGTCAACGTGGCCGATTGTACCAATGTTGACGTGTGTCTTATCGCGTGAAAATGTTTCTTTTGCCATGATCTGAAAAATTAGTAGTACTTATTTGTCTTCAAGAATTGTTTTCGCAATGGAGTCAGGTACCGGAGCGAATTTTTTGAATTCCATGGAGTAAACCGCACGGCCCTGCGACATAGAACGCAGGTGTGTCGAATAGCCAAACATTTCAGAGAGAGGCACTTCTGCGGTAATAACTGTACCTTCGATTTTGTTCTCCATGCTTCCGATCATACCGCGCCGGCCGTTGAGGTCGCCCATGATATCACCCATGTAATCTTCCGGGGTAATAATTTCTACGGCCATAATCGGCTCAAGCAGAATCGGGCCTGCCTTACGGGCAGCTTCACGAAAACCAAGTTTGGAACAGATTTCAAATGAAAGGGCATCGGAATCCACATCGTGGTATGAACCGTCGAAGAGTCTTACTTTAACCCCTTCAACCGGGTAATTTGCCTGAATACCATTGGTAAGCGCAGCTTTGAAGCCATTCTCACAAGGGTTGATGTATTCACGCGGGATATTGCCACCGGTTACTTCATTCAGGAATTCGAAACCGGTATTTCCTTCAAGCGGGATAATTTCAAACTGAATATCAGCAAATTTACCACGGCCACCGGTTTGTTTCTTGTAGGTTTCACGGTGGGTAACGCTCTTGGTAATGGTTTCGCGGTACGATACCTGAGGCTTACCAACATTCGCTTCAACCTTAAACTCACGCTTAAGACGGTCAACGATAATTTCCAGGTGAAGCTCACCCATCCCGGCAATGGTAGTTTGTCCGGTTTCGTCGTCAACATTGGTCTTGAATGTCGGATCTTCTTCTGCAAGTTTGGCCAGACCCATTGTAAGCTTATCGTTATCAGCCTTGGTTTTAGGCTCAACAGCAAGTTTAATAACGGGCTCAGGAAAGATCATTTTCTCAAGAAGAATCGGAGATGCATCAGAAGAAAGTGTGTCGCCGGTACGTACTTCTTTGATACCTACAGCTGCACAGATATCACCGGCACGAACCTGCTTGATGTCTTCTTTGCTGTTGGCATGCATTTTCAGCAGTCGGCCAATACGTTCTTTTTTACCTGTAGAGGTGTTAATCACATAAGAACCGGCATCAAGTGTACCTGAGTACACACGGATAAATGTGAGCTTACCTACATAGGGGTCGGTAGCAATTTTAAAAGCCAGGGCCGCGAAAGGCTCGTCGTAATCCGGCTTTCTTTTCATTTTTACAGTTTCGTCAGATGGATCTACACCATCGATTGCATCGATATCAACCGGAGAAGGCATAAACTTCACAACTGCGTCGAGCAGGGTCTGAACGCCTTTGTTTTTGAAAGCTGTGCCGCAAAGTACGGGGTTGATGGCCAGTGAAAGGGTAGCTTTACGGATAGCGGCTTCGATTTCTTCGATACCGATTTCCTCTTCCATAAGGTATTTTTCCATCAGCTCTTCATCATGATCTGCAATAGCCTCAATCATGATTTTGCGGTACTCTTCAGCTTTTTCCTGAAGCTCAGCCGGGATTTCGATGGTATCGTATGCAGCACCCATGGCTTCGTCGTTCCAAACGATACCTTTCATTTCGATAAGGTCAACTACGCCCTTAAAATCACTTTCATTTCCAATCGGAATCTGAAGGGGTACAGGTACAGCCTTGAGTCTCTTTTTCATCTGTTCAATTACATTGAAAAAGTCAGACCCTGTGCGGTCCATTTTATTTACAAAAGCCATGCGGGGCACTTTGTACTTATTGGCCTGACGCCATACAGTTTCAGACTGAGGCTGAACAGCGCCAACGGCACAGAATACAGCAACAGCTCCGTCAAGTACCCTCAGGGAGCGTTCAACTTCAATAGTGAAGTCAACGTGACCGGGGGTATCAATAATGTTGATGCGGTGGTCCTGCCAGAAACAGGTTGTAGCTGCAGAGGTAATCGTGATTCCACGCTCACGCTCCTGCTCCATCCAATCCATCGTTGCATCACCTTCGTGTACTTCTCCGATTTTGTGAGAAATACCGGTGTAAAAGAGAATACGCTCGGTAGTGGTCGTTTTACCGGCATCAATATGGGCCATGATGCCGATATTTCTCGTCTTCTTAAGGGCGTCTATTGCTTTTGTAGCCATTGGAATAGTGGGGGTGTTGTATTAAAATCTGAAATGGGCAAATGCTTTGTTAGCTTCAGCCATACGATGGGTTTCATCGCGCTTGCGAACCGCGCCGCCTTCATTATTGGCAGCATCCATAAGTTCACGAGAGAGCCGGCCGGCCATCGATTTATCATTGCGGTTTTTAGCCGAGCGAATGATCCATCTCATACTAAGGGCAGCACTTCTTTCCTGACGGACTTCAATTGGTACCTGATAAGTTGAACCGCCAACGCGCCGGCTTTTTACCTCAATCATTGGAGCAGCATTGGTAAGTGCCGCACGGAAAATTTCGATACCCGGCTTACCGGTTTTTTCTTCGATAATCTCGAAAGCCTGATACAGAATTTTGCGTGCTACGCTTTTTTTGCCGTCTTTCATCAGGCAGTTAACAAAACGGGTTACCGTTTTATCCTTGAATTGCGGGTCTGCTACGACCTGACGCTGTTCTGCTGTTTTTCTGCGCATAGTTAAGCTGTGGTCTTAAAATACTGATTGATTAACCTTTAGCGGCCTTGGGGCGCTTGGTACCGTACAGGCTGCGTCCCTGCTTGCGGGCATTTACGCCTGCTGTATCAAGGGCGCCGCGAATGATGTGATAACGAACACCGGGCAGATCCTTAACACGACCACCACGGATCAGCACAATGCTGTGCTCCTGAAGGTTATGACCTTCTCCGGGGATGTATGCAGTAACTTCCATTTTGTTCGTCAGGCGCACACGAGCTACCTTCCGTAATGCCGAATTAGGCTTCTTGGGTGTTGTGGTGTACACACGTGTACACACTCCCCGACGCTGAGGGCATGCCTGAAGAGCCGGAGCAGTAGTTTTCACTTTCTTGCTCTTGCGGCCTTTGCGAATTAATTGCTGTATTGTAGGCACTCTGAAATGATTTTGGTGAGTAACTTCTTTAAAAATCCAAAGACTGGTAATATAAAGCTTCTCATTTATCAATGCTAATTAAATATCACTCCTTACCCTTCTCTGCACCCCTGCAATACAAAAAGTATGCAATACAGCACATATTCACCGGTTTTACAGTTACTTTATTGTTACTAAGATACAGTACAGTATATCAATTATGAGTTTCTCTATTCCCGTTTCTATCCCCCGGCTTAAGGCACTTCACGCTCATAATCTCCGTTCTGATCAGGATCTGCTTGATTTTATTCCAAGGCGCTATCTCGACCGTAATTCAGTTTCTTCTGTGGGTATGCTTAAAGGCAGCGGTGAAGAAGCTACCATTATCGGTACAGTTAAAGATATCAGGCAGGCCGATAAACGCCTTGAAGTTATAGTCGAAGACAGTACCGGGCGGCTTAAGTGTGTTTGGTTCAGAGGTACAGCTTATTTCAAAAAACTACTTTCCCCCGGTGATGAAATTTCAGTTTTCGGAAAAGTGCAGCGCTTCGGTGCATGGCTCAGTATCGCACACCCGGATGTGGAAAAAATTAAAGACAACTCTCAGCTTACCAAAACGGTAGGTACCATTCCCGTTTACCCATCAAACAATTTTTTTAAGAAAGTCTGGCTCGGAAGTCAGCAGTTTCAGCAATGGGCCCTTCAGCTCCTGAGCCGGGATACGCTTCCTGATCTGCTACCCCAAAGTGTTCGCCTGCGCCTTAAGCTTACAACACGCCATCAGGCATATCTTTATGTTCATTCCCCTGAGAACCTTAAACAGGCTAATGCTGGCCGGGTTTATCTTAAATTTGAAGAACTATTTTTCTTTGAACTTGCAGTTCACACCCTGAAATTACGATCCGCGAGCAAACCTGCACAACTACACTTTAACGGCCCCGGAGAACTTACCAGAACTTTCTTCAATGAGGTTTTGCCTTTTGAACTTACTGCCGGGCAGGTTAATGCACTGAAGGATATCCGAACAGATTTTGGAAGCGGCAGACTGATGAACCGCCTGATTCAGGGAGACGTAGGTTCCGGCAAAACTATAGTTGCTATTGGCGCAATTCTGATGATGCTCGATAACGGCTATCAGGCCATATTTATGGCACCAACGGAAATTCTTGCGGAACAACATTACCGTACCCTTTTCAGCTACCTTAACCCGCTTGGCGTTGACATCCGACTGCTTACCGGTAAACGGAAGAGCTCACAAAAGAAAGAAATTCTGAATGCAGCTGCACTTGGTAGCCCTATGGTTATTGCCGGTACCCATGCCCTCATTCAGGAGGGTGTGGAACTACCCCGGCTGGGCTTAATTGTTGTTGATGAACAACATCGTTTTGGTGTTGAACAAAGGGCACGGTTTTCCAGTGCCAGTATTCCTCCGCACACCCTGGCCATGTCCGCCACTCCTATTCCAAGAAGCCTGGCCCTTTCGGTTTTTGGTAAACTTGATATTTCAGTAATTAAAGGCCTGCCCTCAGGCCGGAAACCGATTAAAACAGGCATCCGACCGGATACCAAACGGGAAGATGTATATCAGTTTTTAGATACTGTCCTAACTGACGGTGGTCAGGTGTACATCGTATATCCCCTTGTTGAAGAATCTGAGGCGCTTGATCTTGAAAATGCTATGGATGGGTTCGAAACGGTTAAAGGAAGGTTTCCTGCTCACCGCATAGGGCTGCTTCACGGCAGAATGAAAGCTGATGAAAAGGAAGCTGTGATGCAGGCTTTCGAGGCGGGCGATACGGCTATCCTCGTTTCCACTACTGTAATTGAAGTTGGTATTAATGTACCAAATGCCTCAGTAATGGTAATTGAGCATGCCGAACGTTTCGGACTCTCACAACTTCATCAGCTTAGAGGGCGCATCGGGCGGGGCTCCCGGCAAAGTTACTGTATCCTCATAACCAGCCCTAAACAATCCAAAACCGGACGTGAACGCCTCAGGGTGATGACAGAAACCAATGACGGGTTTTTAATCAGTGAGGCTGATTTGCGCCTGCGCGGTCCCGGCGACTTTTTGGGAACCAGGCAAAGCGGTGTACCAGAATTCCGATTTGCTGACCTCGTTGAAGATGAAGCTCTGCTTCAGGAAGCAGCTGCACAGGTGAAACTACTTCTCGCTGATGATCCTGAACTAAAAAAGCCGGAGCATGAGCAGCTCCGGCTTTATTTTCAGAAATATCTGAATGAACGCAGAAAGTTTTTTGAAATGATGTAACCGGGCCCTGTTATGCCGCCGCTACAGATTACACATTAGCTGTACTTTTCTGACGTTTACGCTCATTATGATCCAGGTATTTTTTACGAATACGGAGGCTCTTCGGGGTTACTTCCAGCAGTTCATCATCTTCAATGTATTCCAGGCACTGCTCCAGCGAAAACCTGAGCGGGGTATTAATACGAACGGTATCAGCCGTTTGCGCAGCTCTGTGGTTGGTCAGGTTCTTACGTTTAACAACGTTCACAAGTAAATCGTCAGAACGGTTGTTTATTCCGACTACCTGGCCGGCATAAACTTCCACACCGATCTCCACCATAAACTGACCTCTGTCCTGCAGGCCTTCCAGGGCATAGGACGTAACCTGACCCTTATCGAGAGAGACGATTGATCCGTTTTTACGGCCCGGCATTTCACCCCGGTGCGGTTCATAATCATAGAACTGCTGGTGAATTAATGCCATACCTTTGGTTTCCGTGAGTACATCATTACGAAAACCAATCAGCCCGCGAGAGGGGACCTTAAAAGCAAGGCGCACATTTTCAAGTTCCTGCGACATCGATTCCATAATACCTTTACGCATAAGCAGGATATCAATTACACGACTTGAGTATTCTTCCGGAACATTAATAATTACTTCCTCTACAGGCTCATACACCTGACCGCCTTCTTCTTTGAAAATAACTTCAGGTCGTGATACTGAAAATTCATACCCTTCCCGGCGCATACTTTCAATCAGAATAGCAAGCTGAAGTTCTCCCCTGCCGGCTACCCGGTAAACATCAGGACTCTCCGTTGGCGATACCTTGAGGGAAACATTCGTACGAAGCTCTTTGATGAGCCGGTCACGTATTTGATTTGAAGTCACAAACTTACCTTCAAGCCCTGCAAACGGGGAATCATTTACCCGGAAAAACATCGAAATAGTAGGTAAATCAATATCGTAATAAGGTACTGGCACGAGGTCCTGTTCATCAACCAGTGAATCGCCTATATTCGTATCCTCATATCCTGCAAGGGCAATGATATCGCCAGCTTCACCCTTATCGACCGCTATTTTTTCAAGACCTGCATAAGAAAACAGTTTCGTTACCCGTGCTTTCTGCTTTACATTTCCGTTGCGGTCAAGCAGTACAATTTGCTGATTCCGGTTAACAACACCCTGCTCCACCCGGCCAATTGCAATACGGCCCACATAATCATTCCACTCAACATTACTGACGAGCATTTTAAACGGTTCAGCGAGGTTCCGCTCCGGTTCGGGAACATGTTTAACAACTGTTTCAAAAAGCGGGTTAAGATCTGTTCCCAGGTCATCCAGATTGAAATTAGCGATACCCTTGATACCAACGGCATATAAAACCGGAAAATCGAGCTGTTCATCGGTTGCCTCAAGGTTAACAAACAGGTCGAATACTTCATTGAGTACATCTTCAGCACGTGCATCATGCCTGTCAATTTTATTAATCACTACAATAGGCCGGTACCCAAGGTTGAGAGATTTACGAAGTACAAAACGGGTTTGAGGAAGCGGGCCTTCAGCAGCATCAACAAGCAAAATAACCCCGTTAACCATTTTTAGAATACGCTCTACTTCACCGCCGAAATCAGAGTGACCGGGTGTATCTACGATGTTAATTTTAACACCTTTCCAAATTACTGCAGTGTTTTTAGCTGCGATAGTAATACCGCGTTCCCGTTCAATATCACCTGAATCCATTACACGTTCGGCTATTTCCTGATTTTCCCGAAATGTACCACTTTGTTTAAGAAGCTGATCAACAAGGGTAGTTTTACCATGATCTACGTGTGCAATAATGGCAATATTACGAATGGGGTAAGACATATAATTTCTGCTGTAATGAGTATTGTACTAAATGATAAGTGCGTGCTAAGATAAGGCGGGCTGCATGAAGTAAGCGACTTCTTTTCACAAAAAAAGCTCTGTACCGGATATTAGGGACAGAGCTTTTTGTTGTATAGAGAAAGGATGATGAGGCGGCGACCTACTCTTCCGCGGATGCAGTACCATTGGCGCTGGGGAGCTTA
>NZ_JAIUMX010000149.1:0-7406 GCF_022565315.1 Cyclonatronum sp.
GAAACCATCTCATCAAAAAAGCTTTCGACCTTTTCCTTGAAATCGCTCTCGATGGTGTAAACGTCGCGAAACTCTGCGAAAGCCCAGCGGCCGAATTCGCCGAGATTGTTCACCCCCGGTACCCAATAGGTATCCATCGTGAGCTTTTTTTCTTTGGCATCTTCGCCGCGGTAGCCCTTGATTTCCACAATCAGGTTCAGCGGATTTTCGGGGCCGTGGCCGTCATCAATTTGCACAATAAAATCAGGGAGGTAGGTCCGCTTTTTGCTGCCAAACAGATAGGGTACTTCCAGGCCGAGGTTGTGGTTTTTTACATAGGCCAGCACTTTGGGATGTGCTTCGGCAACCCGGCAGAACTCGGCCTCCCAATCGCTGTCGAGGATCACCCAGTTCACGTGGCAGCGCTCAGGCGAGCTTTCCCAGCGGTCTTTTTTGGAGGTGCTGAAGTTTACAAAGCGGCTTGAACTTTTCGGGTTGAAAGGGGAGAGGATGGCGACAATCTTCCGGCCTTTTTGGGTTTCTGACTGATTGATGGCAGCCATGATTTTATTGCAGGCCATTTCAGCCAGCTCCCGGTACAGGAGCTGTGCCGGCCAGGTGTCGCTCTTACATACCAGGTAGTTATCTAACCATTCTTTGGTGATGCGCTTGAGCTGACTGAACAAGTGCGTAGGCGGGTCCTGCCCCTGCTCGCGGTATTTGTTGTTCATCAGATAAACCGCAAGGTGGAAAATCAGGGTCGATTTGCGGGTATCTTTAAGATGCTCTACAGTGAGGGTTTCCTGCTCCCCGATGATGCCGGAGTTTTGGGTATTTGTGGCGCTGACAATTTTCGTTGTGAGCACCAGCTCAGAATCTGCGGTAAAGGATGCGGTGAGGCGATCCTGCGGAATTTCGGTCCGGTACCCCGCCACATTCGGGAAGCTGATTTCGAGATGGTCGCGGTCGGGGCGCACGGCCTTAACGCGCACGGTATCCGGCGGCGGCTGCGGCGGCTGAACGTGCGGCTTGGCGGCGAAATCGAAGGGGATACCGAATACATCGGCATATTCGGCTTCGAAACGGCCTTCCTCATTCAGCTCGTACGACTGACGCCGGAGTGCACGGCCGATAACCTGCTCACACAGCAGCTGCGTGCCGAAAGCCCGCACGCCCAGCACGTGGGTCACATTGTTGGCATCCCAGCCCTCGGTGAGCATAGAAACCGAAACCACACAGCGGATGGATGCGCCCAGTCGGCCTTCTTTGCCAACGGTGTTCATCACCTCGCGCAGCACCTCCTGATCGGTGAGCTTATCTGCCGCCTGCGCATTGCCGGTACGCTCCACCATTTCCCGTTTAAACAGGTCGAGTGCCCGGGCATTCATCTTCCTGAAATTGTCATCAAGGGCCTCACCCGATTCAAGCTGCTCACTGTCGATCAGCAGGGTTCTCGGCTGCGGGAACGGATGTCCGTGCTCATTAAAATTCCGGAACAGCTCCAGCTTTCCTTCAACGGGCATGTGGCCATCATCGGTCTCTTTTTCATAGCCCGAAACATAGTCGTACACAAGTTTCGAGGTTGCGGTGTTGTTGCATACAATAATGAAGCAGGGAGGCACCCTGATGCCGGACTTCTGCCAGACTTCAAACGTCTTTTTGTAATGACCGTACAGCGCCTCAAGGGCGGTTTGGAGTTTCAGGGGGATGCTCTCGGGGTCGAGCGATTTACCGCTGCCGCGCCCCTTCTTGGGCAGGTCTTTACCGATATGGCGCCAAAGATCCCGGTTCACGGGCAGATCCTGCCCCGGAAGGTTATCAGCGATTGGCACCCGCGGCAGTTTCACGATACCGCATTCAATGGCATCCATAAGGGAGAAATCGCTCATGGTCCAGGGGAAGAGGGTTCCTTCGGCATAACCCGAGCCCCGCAGGAAGAAAGGAGTTGCCGAAAGGTCGATCACTTTTGTTGGGCCGATACGACGCTTCACCATTTCGATGCCGCTTATCCAGAGGCGGGCGGCTTCGTTGTTTTTCTTGGCCTCCTGCTTGTCATCGCCCTTCAGGCGGTCAATTTCGGCATCGCTATCAACAGGTTTCTCGCGATAGCAGTGATGGGCCTCATCATTGATGACCATCACCTTTTTGAGGCTCATCAGCTCCGGCATCACCCGCTGAATCATTTGGCCCTCTGTTTCAAGGGTTTTGATGTCTTCCCCGCGCTGTCCCTGAAGCAGCGAGCGGCCGGCACGGGAAACCTCAAACCGCTCTCTAAGCTTGAAGGCATGGTAGTTGGTAATCACAATCCGCGCGCGTTCCAGATCCTGCATCATATCAAGCGGAACCAGCTCCCGGCTTTTGTAATAGCTGTCGGGGTCGTTAGGCTGCAACACCCGGAGGCGGTCTTTAATGGTGATGCCCGGGGCAACAATCAGAAAGCCACGCGTAAAGCGATCGCTGTTGGGCCTGCGTAGGGCATTGATGGTTTGCCAGGCAATGATCATGGCCATAACCGTAGTCTTTCCCGCACCGGTAGCCAGTTTCAAAGCGATTCGCAACAGTTCCGGGTTGGCATCCTCATTAGCCCCTTTGATATGATCTAAAAATTGTTTGCCTTTTTTCCCGGCATTTGGTGCCACCTCGGTAAGCCAGATCAGGGTTTCAACTGCTTCAACCTGACAGAAAAACGGACGGTAGCCCATAAATTTATGATGTCGCCAGTGTTTGAGCAGCCGTGCCGTTTCCGGGGTAACCTGCCAATCAGCCGAATTAGATAGGGCGCGCCATTCATCGACCACTTTCCTGAGGCCGTTAATGACGGGCGTAGGGTCGTACTGAATTTCTTCGTTGGAAAGGCCCTCGATCTCATCAAAAGCAAGCCTGCCCTGCTTTGAACCGTCTTTTCTTTTTTTAGCTTTAGGGATGGGGGTGATGAGCTTCGACTCCCTCCGGAAAGGCAGGGTTTTGTGCGTAGGCTGTCCGTCATCGTCAAGTTCCCAGTGCTTCGAGGGGTACTCGTAAGGTGAGTTCAGGATCGGACGCTTAAAAAACGATTCGCTCATCAGAAAAGAGGGCTAATTGGCTGAATAAATGACAAAAATGCACAAAATTTAATACCGCTGCGCCAAACAATATAAGAAAGCCCAATGCCGGATTGCCAAAAATAAATGTGAGGTTTTGGAAATGCGGCGGGAGGCTAAGCACCCCGTTAAAGCGGAATTATGGCGAGGCAGATGGCAGGTGGATTTTGTGGGTTGGTGCGGGGTGTTCGCAGATTATTTTAAACGGGCCTGAACGGTCAGGTTTTTGCTACGTGCCCGGCAGAAAAACGCTGCCTCCAATTCCCGAAATGCATTCTTAGACCCTGATCGAAGGTGTGATAAATACTCCCTAAAGGCTTTAAATCTCAATTAGCCCCCGCCGGGGGAATAAGAGCCAAAGTAGCAGTTTGCTTAGTTTGTGCTGAAATGACTAAACCAACTGCTTTTTAATATTCTGCAATGCGATTTCTACAAATCTCTGATTTTCGGACAAAGTCCTTTTTCTGTTATTCCAGGTTTTCATTTCCGCTAAAATTTCATCTGTATGCGTAGCTTTTTTATCCTGCTTAATAAAATCAACGGTAGATAATAGCTCTAAACCGTAGGTAGAGTAAAAACCCGAAAGGAACTGCTTGGTGTCAGCTACAATTTGTTTATAAGCCGAATGTTCAGGGAGGTCCAAAAATGCAATTACTTCCTTTTCAGCATCCATAATTAAACTTAGCTCCTCAAAAGGTTTTTTGTCCTTAGAGCTGTAACCCATAATGTAACTGCCATTGAGGTGGTACAGTACATGGCGGACTTTTCCTGAATACGGGCCATAAAAGTTGGGCTTAAATTCGAGTTTAAATGCATCATGCGCACCAAAGCGCTGTAGAAAGTAAGCTACTTTCTCCGCTGCAAACTCGGATACGAATTCTCCGTTACGAACCAAATCATACAAAACAGCCAGCATCATGGCGCGGGCAGGCGTGAGTTTTACCCGTTCGCTTTTCATTATTTCCCTGATTTCAGCATTGGGTTCATACAGGTATATGTCGCAGTTTAAATGTTGTAAGGCATTTACAATCATTGGCTTCACTCTATTCCAGTCAAGCCCACCATTGCCGGCTCCAAGAGGAGGAATGGCGACAGATTTTAAATTTCGATTCCGGATTTCAGATTTCAGTGCTTCTAATCCTTTACTGATATAAGAGTACTCGGAGGGCAGCTTCCAGTTGGTCTTAGTAGGGAAATTGATGATGATTTTTTTCCCTTGCAGCAGAGATTCCTCCTCCGTTATGAGTAACTGACCAATCTGAAGCGATTTGTTAGCACAGGCCGCTTTATAAATTTTGTAATTGGCCGGAAATTGATTCCGGAACTGCAGGGCAATACCTTTCCCCATTACACCTACGGTATTGACGGTATTTACGAGCGCTTCAGCCGGGCTCTCTAATATATTTCCTGTGAGGAAGTGAACCATATTTAAAAGTAGTGTTTCTTGTCGGTAACGATTTGGGATGATTTAACGCCCCAATCCTCAAGTCGCTTGCGGGCTTAATTATTGTACACTACAAATCCAAGAATAGCAACCGCCGGCAGGTCGCTTAAAACTAAAAATTCAGCTTCTTTTCTCCTTTTTTTATCAAGGTCGTTATCATCTTTCCAATACCTCGCCCGGATTGCTTCAAAATCGAGCAGCTGTTTAATACGGGGTGTGTCTTCTTTTCTAAAGACGGAAGAAAAAGAATCTACAGCATGTCCGTCTGTAAAAATATAATCAAGGTCATACGCAATAACTTTTCCTACCGAGCTGATACAATAAACGATTAGTTCGGGCGAGATGGCGGGTACTCCATTAAAACCGTTTTGAATAACGTAGAGCATAGGCATTCGGCTACTAAAGTAAAAAGGTATATAATCGGCCAATTGCCTGCCATTTGGCAACATATGATAAGTACGGGCTGAAATAAGGGAGCTATCTCCAATCGGCGTGAAATCTGGGTTTCTGTCCGGTGAATTCCGATGGGTTATACCGAATCGCAGAATATGAGGCACATTTCAATGTGTGTCATTCTGTACAGATAAATTTTATTCAAGTCAGTCATTATCGCGTATTTCGGTGACGTCGCTATACAATTGCTTTGGGTTTACAGTATTAAGGTAGCTGTTATTCGAAGAATCAGCGCATATCAGAATTTAAGCAAGATGCCAAAAAGACAACGGTCTTATCTTCATGTAAATTAAAGCAGCAATCCACCATAAGCCCTCATTGATGGCACCCGAATTTCCCCGGGCTATTTTAACCGGAAGGCTGTGGTGAGATCGAAACCGGAGTCGGTACGGCAGAATGCGCGCTACCGAACAAATCCCTGACTTTACAGCCCCTTTTGGTATTGCCCGCACAAAGGTGAAGCAGCGCAAAGAGTAATTTGTTAAATAAAAACTGAATGTAAAAAAAACGCCCTTTTTCCCAATCAGAAACCTGCGTTTAAACGCCGTTTAACGGGGGGATAAGAGCTCATTAAATCCGGGTTTGCTCTGTGTTTGGTCCGTGTTTGCTTCGGGGGAAGTCCGCATATTTTACAATACACATCCTCCGGGTGGCACCAAATTGCGGACGTGGTACAAGGATGGGTCGGATTGACCGGGGACGGAAGACCGCAGACCGCAGACCGCCGACCGCGGGCGGAGGAAAAAGAACTGCGTGCCAGGATTCGAATCCTGCAACACGGCCCGGTTCATGCGATTCGGGGCTTCAGCATACTCTTACACGTATTGCGGCCAGGAACCCGCCAAGCCACGGAAGCGCCCCGGTTGGGGCGCGAGCTTTTAGCAAATCCGCAGCCTCCGTCAACCCCAACAAGCCCGGCGCGGCCAGCCGCGCCGCATGCTGCCCCGGCACCCGTGTCATCCTGAGCGAAGCCGAAGCGAAGCGGAGGCGGAGTCGAAGGATCCCCCGATCCAGGCCCCGAAACCCAAAACCAGCTCGGAACAAAAAGCCCCTCTCCTGAAGAGCATTTCAATCAGGCATCGAGGTTCTTTTCAGGAGAGGGGATGGGGTGAGGTCTGCCGCAATAATGGCACGCGGATTTTGCGGATCGGGTCGGATATACACGGATTTTTTTGCGAGCCAGACCTGACAGGTTTTCAAAACCTGTCAGGTCTTTGCAGCGATGCAGAGACGAAGTATCACGGGATGAGATTCCACGTGGGTTTCCCGGATCGGCCAGGAATTTGCGGTGATGTTATTTCGCGGATATACGACAAACCTCCAAGGTTTCAAAAACCTTGGAGGTTTTTTCCAGCATCCTGGCCCCGGACGAAGCCAAAATTATGCAGCAAACCCGCAGCCTCCGTCAACCCCAACACCCCCGGCGCGGCCAGCCGCGCCGCATGCTGCCCCGGCACCCGTGTCATCCTGAGCGCAGCGCAGCGTAGTCGAAGGATCTGGCAAATCATGCTACGAAAAACCTCCAGGGTTTCAAAAGCCTGGAGGTTTTTCCGAATTAAAAAGAGGTGTTCAGAGTGGGGAATTCACCGGAGTCCGTGTGTTCAACCCCTTCAATTTAAGCACCTTAATTATCCTGGAATTGTCTCAGTAGTTCTTCGAGTTCACTTTCGGCTATGGTACTTTTTTGAGACTTATCATAGATATACGACAGGTAAACTGCGGTCTCTGTGATTTTTACATAAGTTATGACTCTTGCACCAGCCGATTTGCCTTTTCCTTTTGATGATATCGAAAGTCGGACTTTATAAAAACCTTTACCAAGGGGAGTGCCGATAACCGGGTTTTGGCTCAGCTGATCAATCAGGATGGCGAGGTCCTTTTTCAGGGACGGATATTTTCTCCCAAGCCTTTTTGTTTGCTTTTCAAAAACGGGAATCGAATAAACCTCGAAACTCATAGGGAGTCAAGTAATTCCTTTGCGAGCCGTGCTTTGAGTTTCCCTTCATCTATCAGTTTTAGTTCTGATACAGACTGTTTTAATTCGGAAATAAGCTGTTCACGGTCGGGGTCACCATAATCAAACTCTTTCAAACCCGTAAATTGTTTTTTGAGCTTTTCCCAATCATCAATCGGAATGTAAATGCCTTGAGCTTTTCCCTTGCTGTCTTTAATCACTTGTACTTGCATGATTTGATGAGCTAAGTTAATGATGGGTAGGAGTTAAACGACCCGAAACTTGCAGGATAATTATTGCTTCCTAAGGTCAGTTGGAACTGAGTTTTGAAGTATAAATATAACAAACGTTCAGATAAATACCCCGATCCCCCCCCATCACCCGCGCTTCCGAAAGCTCACCGCAATGCCGGCGATTGCGGTTAGCAGCATGAGGAGGTTGAACCAGTCACCGTAGCGGGCATAGAAGGTGAGGCGGGTGGAGGTGGGTACCTGCA
>NZ_JAIUMX010000150.1:0-7378 GCF_022565315.1 Cyclonatronum sp.
ACCGAGCGCGTCAAGCTCTTTGCCGAGCAGCTCTACGAAGGCGCCCTGCTGCTTCAGGGGCAGCTCGACTCCCCGACCGAGTTCATCAACCGCATGACCCGCTTCCTCTCTATGGCAAGCGAGGGCGAACAAAAGTAAGCGGGCCTCCATACATCGCTGTAAAATCAATACCGGACCGGCAGTCGCACAAAGCGGCTGCCGGTTTTGTTTTTTAGGTCAGGGGCACACAGCCCTGATTATGCGCCGCCGTTACCCCCGGCTTTTATTTTTTAAGGGGAAACTCCGTGCACATCACTGTTAGCAGTGCCAGCTCCTGACACCCCAAATCGGCGGAGAATCCCCGGCTTTTTGATGCAGGCGCTCCCAAAACAGCCTGCGGACCAGCCAAAGCTGCACACATCCCCGCTGAGGCATCTTTGGTGATGATAGTCTGTTCTTAAGCGCGGAATAATTGCCAAGCTTTGTATATTAGCGAAACTTGCAAAAATTGCAAGTTTCGCTAATAGGATCATTCAATGAAAAACTACATACCACGCTTACCCTACGCAGAAAAGCTGCTTGCCTACAAAGACAAAGACCTTATCAAAGTTGTGACGGGCCTGCGCAGATCCGGGAAATCAACCTTGCTGCTGCTGTTTCGGGAGCAGCTAAAACAGCAGGGTATAAACCCGTCTCAGATTCAGTTCTATAATTTTGAGCTGCCTGAAAACTTTGTGGGTAAAAACTGGGATGATATTTATTTCGATATCAAAAAAAAACTTCAGAAAGATAAGCCAAACTACGTCTTTCTGGATGAGGTACAGAATATCCCTGAATTTGAAAGGCTGGTTGACGGCCTTTTTGCCTCCGAAAATGTGGATGTTTACGTTACGGGTTCCAATGCCTTTTTGCTCGGCAGTGAGCTCGCTACCTTGCTGAGTGGCCGTTATATTGAAATTTCAATTTTACCCTATTCTTTTAGGGAATACCTGATTGCCCGTGAAATTGATTTCACAAATGCATATCTCAACTTCGAGCTGCTCTTTTTTGAATACGTCAATGAAACTTCATTGCCCAAAGGTGTTGAGCTGCGCGATGCAGGGTACGATAAAATATTTGAATACCTCGAAGCTATCTATCTCACTATTGTTGAGAAAGATATCATGCAGCGCCATCAGATAAAGGATAAGCGCGCCTTTGAAAACGTCATCAAATTTATCGCATCCAATACCGGAAGTGCGGTCTCGCCGAATAAGATTTCGAACATGCTCAGGCAGGACGGGCAGCTCGTACATCGGGATACGGTAGAAAACTATCTTGAATACCTCGTCGCAAGCTTTGTTTTTTATAAGGTTAACCGCTTTGACCTCAAGGGCAGAAAACAGCTCGTAACCCTGGAAAAGTATTACCTGGTTGATCCGGGCCTTGCAGGCTATCTTATCGGAAAAGACCGCTATCGCGACCGGGGGCACATCCTGGAAAACGTCGTTTACCTGGAGCTGCTTAGGCGCGGTTCTAAAATCTGGACAGGCACAAGTCGTGACAGCGAGGTCGATTTTGTCTGCAAAACCAAAACGGGTGATATTGAATATTATCAGGTAGCCTGGGAAATTTCACAGGAACACACCATCAATCGTGAATTCGGGGCCCTTGAAAAGATCAAAGATCATAATCCAAAATACCTGCTCACAACCGATAGTTTTCCGCAAAGACGAAATGGTATCAAGCATCTGAATGTCTTTCAATGGCTACTTGGAGCGGTGTAAACCGCTTGCAAGCTGTCAGGCAGGTAAGCAGGGCTTCATGAAAAAACTCGAATCTAATTTTGTTTCTGTTTTTTGTTATTTTCCACAAAAAACAGAAACGAATGATTAGTTATCAGCACTTTCATGCCGCGATGAAGATGTTTCCGGTTTTCCCGCTTGTGGAAATCCGGAAGCGGGTTCCCAACTTCGATACAAGGCGGCTGGTTGAGTGGCAGGCGAAGGGCTACGTCATCAAAATACGCAACGGGTGGTACGCTTTTGCAGATGAGCCGGTTAACGAGCAGCTGAGCTGGTACGCGGCAAACCGCATTTACCCGTACTCCTATATTTCCCTCGAAACAGCGCTCTCGTATTACGGCTTCATTCCGGAAGGGGTCTTTCAGGTTACCTCCTGCTCTACACTCAAAACCAACCGTTTTAACACCCCGCTCGGGCATTTCAAATACCGGCATATTAAACCTTCTCTGTATTTAGGGTACCGGCTTCTTCCGTTCAGAAACACGGTCGTTAAATTTGCGGAACCCGAAAAAACGCTGATTGACTACCTCTACCTGCATCCCAAGCTAAAGCATGCCGATGATTTTGTGGCTTTGCGCTGGAATAGTACCGAAATTAATGCAACGGTCGATTTCAACCGGCTGCGTACCTACGAAACGTATATCAACTCCGCTGCGCTGTCTGCGCGGCTTGACCTATTGAGGGCGTATCTGAATGCTCACGCTTGAACAAATCAAAAAAAGTTATCCTGTAAATCTGCACAGGTTCCCTCGTTTTATCCTGAGAGAATATCTGCAGCATAAAGTGCTGGAAGTAATTTATAACAGCGTCAATCCCGGATCGCTTTGTTTTATAGGAGGTACCTGCCTCAGGATTGTTCATCAGAACAGAAGGTTTTCCGAAGACTTAGATTTTGACAATCTAAACATGACACACGAACAATTTGAGAACCTTGCATCCGAAATTGAGCTTAATCTTTCCAAAAATGGATATGAAACTGAATTGAAAATGGTAATGAAGGGAGCCTGGCACTGCTACATCAGGTTTCCGGGTTTGCTGTTCGACGAAGGTCTTTCCGGGCATCGAAACGAAAAAATTCTGATCCAGCTCGACACAGAATCACAGCAGTTTCATTTTGAACCTGAAGTGTATATGCTGAATCGTTTTGACGTTTTTGCAAGCGTGCTCACAACGCCATTACCTGTTTTGATGGCGCAGAAATGTTTTGCAATCATCAACCGAAAGCGAAACAAGGGAAGAGACTTTTATGATCTTGTCTTTTTAATGGGCTTGAATGTTAAACCTGATTATGCCTACTTAGAAGCAAAACTTTCCATCACCAATGCTGAAAACCTAAAAAATGCCCTTTTAGCACGTTGCGCAGCAATCGACATGCGCGAGATGGCATCTGATGTTGAGCCCTTCTTGTTTGAGCCCGGAGAGGTGAACCGGGTGATTAATTTTGAAGCTATTGCCCGCCAATATCCGTTTTAGGGAACGATGAAAGTCGCGCCGATTAGACAGCAGTTGAAGGATCAGTCAGTTTTTTTGGGAATAGCAGGCTTGTTACATTTATTGTTATTTTCCACAAAAAACAGAAACGGATTGGCGGGGCTATATCTTAATCAATCTTTGATTCATTCACTACATTCCAACTATTACTCAAATCATGAGTTTGTCAGATCATATTAAAAACGTTCAGATAGGTCTCCGGCAGGGTTCTTACACCTCTGAAGCATCAGTTTCACAGGGAATTATATTGCCGGTACTAAATCAACTTGGGTGGCCGGTATTTGATACTTCAGTTGTTGTGCCGGAGTTTTCAGTTGCAAACCGAAGGGTAGATTTTGCGTTGTGTCACCCAAGAAACAAGCCGGCTGTTTTTATTGAAGTCAAAAATGTGGGTTTATCTGTAGGTGCCGACCGGCAGTTGTTTGAATATGCCTTTCACCTGGGCGTACCGATGGCGATTTTGTCGGACGGTCAGGAATGGAGTTTCTATTTGCCCGGAGAGCAGGGGCGTTATGATGAGCGTAGGGTTTACAAGATTGATTTACTGGAACGCAGTCTGGATGAAATTGAAAGCCGGTTAAACCGGTATTTGAATTATCAGAAGGTAGTTACAGGGGACGCTTTAAAATCTGCGCGTTCAGATTATCAAAATGTGTCCAAATTCAGGGTAATTGCAACTAACCTTCCTAAAGCCTGGGAATCCATACTGCTTGAACAGGATTCCCTTTTGCTGGAACTGCTTGCAGGGAAAGTTGAAGATTTATGCGGATATAAACCCGATTTGGATCTTTGTAGTCAGTTCCTTGAAAAACTCGTTGGGGCCGGTCAGGTTATGAAGCCCGGAACAAAAAGCCCTGAAAAAGAAACCATAAAGGTTTCAGCAGATGAAGATAAGTATACTACTACCAGGAGAACGCAAAATTCCGAAAGAATTAACTTTCGGTTTAAAGACAAAGATATAGTTGTGAAATCGGCAAGAGAGGCAATGACAAAGTTGTTTGAGTTACTGGCTTCTGAGGATGCGAATTTCCCTGAAAGATTTGCCTCCCGAAAGCATGGAAGAAAGAGAAGGTACCTGGCAAAAAATAAATCAGAGTTGTATCCTGGCCGGGCTGACCTTGCGGAAGAAAACTCAGTCGAAGTAGTACCCGGTTGGTGGCTTGGCACAAACTACAGCCGAAGAAATATTCAGGAAATTATCGATCTGGCATTAGAGGTTGCGGACCATCAGCTTAGCAAAAAGATATGCGTAAAAGTGTATGAGGGTCAGTAATACAAAGGTTGATTTCGGCTTATTGAACTTCTTCAGCTCTGTCGCTCTGTCGCATTCAAATCAAGGCTCATTAAATTGAAAGAATGCCTGAACTCGGAATCTGAAATTGAATCATTTATGGCCAAAAAAAAATTTATTAAGCATTTCCGGATGTATC
This sequence comes from Cyclonatronum sp., assembly GCF_022565315.1. NCBI lineage: Bacteria > Pseudomonadati > Balneolota > Balneolia > Balneolales > Cyclonatronaceae > Cyclonatronum > Cyclonatronum sp. Next base: position 4,685 of record NZ_JAIUMX010000150.1, read on the forward strand.
CTATAAAAAAACGGACCCAAATTGTCAGTATGCTCATTAGGAGATTGCACTTGAGGCGTAGTAGGGTTGCAGAAGATACTTGGGCTTTTGAACTGAAGTGCCGGATTGATGACCTTGAAACGGGTAAATCAAAAACAAAAAATTGGGAAAAAGTAAAAGCAAATGCTATTTCACTGCTAAAGTGAACTCAGTTTTGTGAATCCTCCCGCGCCTCCTCCACCAGCCGCCGGAACAGCCTTTGTTGCGAGTGTATCTGCGGCAGGTACTCCGGGTGCCACTGTATGCCGATCACGAAGCTTTTCTCCGGCACTTCTATCCCCTGAACAACGCCGTTAGGCTCGCGGGCGGTTAGGGTTACCCCTGCGCCGGCTTTGTCCACGGCCTGATTGTGCAGGCTGTTTACCCGCGCTTCCGTGCTGCCGATGATGCGGTGTAGCAGGCTTCCCTGCGCAATTTCCACGGTTTTGCGCGGATAAATGGTGTCGGCTTTGGGCGTTTCGTTGTAGAAGTCGCTGATATCCTGATGCAGGGTGCCGCCCAGGTGCACGTTTATGAACTGCGCCCCGCGGCAGATGCCGAGCACAGGCTTGCCGTGTTCCAAAGCTTCGGTGAGCAGCTTTTTCTCAAGCGCATCCCGTGCCGGATCGGGCCCCGCGGTATGACCCAAACTGAAGAGCTTTCGCACCAGCGTAATCCCGAAACTCACAAAAAAGAAGAGGAAGCGGGTCCACGTCTTTTTGTTTTCCTCGGAAAGATCACGGAGGTTTTGCAGCTCTTCCGCGCCGTACAGCTTGGGGCTTACGTCAGCGCCGCCGCCAATTACCAGGCCGTCGAGCTCCGGCATATCCCGCCACATGCCGGGCCGCAGCCGCCGCGGCTTTCCGCCGGCCCGCCTGATCGCAAGGGCTGCAAAAACCCAGGCGACCAGCCCGCCCTTGTCAGGCCCGGTAACGCCAATTATCGGTTTTCTCCCGCCGGCCATCAGTTAAAAAGGTTCGTGAGCTGCTTCGAAACTACATCAATGAAGCGCTTGCCGGGGTTTTCAAGATAATCGAGGTAGCTCTCCGTGAGCCGCGCCAGCTTCTCCTTGTTGGAGGCAATCCGCTCCACGACCACCCATTTGTTCCACTCATCCTTGAAACGCCAATCCGGGTTCGAAATATCGCAGTTCGGCAGGCGGTAGTGGAAGGTCGGACGGCTCGAGGTCAGGCCGTCATCTACCACATCGGTTACCCGTTTTTCATCCAGGTGCGTGAACAGCGGCAGCATATCCAGCGGACGGTTGCGGGTCGGGTTGTGCGCCAGGTAATCATCAATCAGCGTTGTGAGGTCCGGCGCATAATCCGGCTTCATGATTTTGCGGGCGTATTTTTTAGGGAAAGGATCGATGTACGGGGTGATGTGCCGGGTCGTATCCACATCGTGCCGCTCTTCGAGCCAGTCGTACATCAGGATAAAAGCCCGAAGGAAATCGCGGATTTCGGAGGCCTCAAAAGAAGGCAGCTCAGGGTTCAGATGCAGCCCGAACGCGTTGAACACCGAGGAGCGCGTGCCCTCTACCGCCTGCTGCTGAAGCGCCTCCCGAAGCCGTTCAAGTTCCGGCAGCTCGGTGATGAAGATCGGAGGCGAAACAATTTCCATGGGCACAACTTCCATCGCAGAGTCTGCAATGAGTTCTTCAACCTTCTCAGCGATCTTTTCTTTACCCATCGAAAGCTTATCAAGGTAGCCGCGCATCTTGCCGTCTTTGAGCAGGCTCGCGTCCAGCTCAACGCTGAAAGGTCCGGCCTCTTTGAAGGTCTCCGTTGTTACCCTGCTGACATATTTGCCGACGTACTCAATTTCTCCGCCATATAGTCGGGTGATGGTCTCTGAGATGTCTTTCAGGCTGAGCCCCGAGAACTCAAGCTCGACGCCCATGCGGCGTGGTTTGCCCTCATAGTTGGTGGTGTAAGGAGAGGTCTTCATGGTGTAAAATAAATAAAGTCAGTGGTTTAAATAATGGAGAAGTCGGGTCGTACACAAATGCAGCCATCAGTTTCCTCATTTGCTGCAACAAAGATACCAACCAGCTGAAATCGAAAAAACGAGTAAGAAATTCGTTTCTGGCCTGAAATTGGCTCAGCTAAAGCATATTTTAAAAGTATTAATTGAACACAGTAACGCTGAATAACTCATATTTCAGGCCGATTTCTAAATTGTGCTGCACAAAACCAGCAAGCTTGTCTGCAAGATGGCGTTCAGTAGTTTCCTCTTTTTTCACATAAACAAACCGCAATAAACAAAAAGGATATAGTTTTGTCTAACGTAAAACAAGGCGACAAAGTAAAAGTACACTACACCGGCACCCTTCAGGATGGCTCTGTTTTTGACTCATCCCGTGAGCGTGAGCCGCTCGAATTTCAGATCGGTTCAGGAGCGCTCATCCCCGGTTTCGAAAAAGCCGTACTCGGCCTCAGCGTTGGTGAAAGCACCAAAGTTGAGATCCCTTCCGGCGAAGCCTACGGCGAAGTCCGCGACGAGATGATCATCAGCGTAGAGCGCGACAAGCTCCCGGCTGATATCGATCCGCAGATTGGCATGCAGCTTCAGGTGCAGCAACCCGACGGACAGGCCATGCCGGTCGTGATTTCTGATGTGAACGAAACCCACATCACCATCGATGCGAATCACCCGCTCGCCGGCCGCGACCTC
>NZ_JAIUMX010000151.1:0-7274 GCF_022565315.1 Cyclonatronum sp.
CAGCAGCTGTACCGGGCCCGGAAGATGCTCGATCAGATCAGTCAGGTTTCACGGGTTGGCGGCTGGGAAATTGACCTGATACGTAACCGCATGACCTGGTCGAAAGTGACCCGCGAAATTCATGAAGTGGGTGATGACTTCATCCCCAACCCTGAAAATATTGTGCAGTTCTATAAAGAAGGCGAGAACCGGGAACTGCTGCGGCAGCTGAGCTTCGATGCCATGAAATACGGCCGCTCGCTCGATCATGATTTTCAGATCATTACCACAACCGGTAAAGAAGTCTGGATTCGCGTAATTGCCTACTCTGAATTTCATAAGGATAAGTGCGTGCGCCTGTATGGCACCATTCAGGATGTGGATGCCGAAAAGAAAGCTGCCCTCGAGCTCATCGAATCCAAACGGCAGGCAGAAGCCGCCAACGTGGCAAAATCTGAGTTTCTGGCCAATATGAGCCACGAAATCCGCACTCCGCTCAACAGCATCATCGGCTTTTCGGAGCTGCTGCTGCAAAGCGAGCTCGATGAGGTACAGGGGCAGTACCTAAACTCAGTCCATAACTCAGGCGTAGTGCTGCTCGAGCTCATCAACGATATTCTCGATTTCTCAAAGATTGAAGCCGGCAAGCTTGAGCTCTACATTGAAAAAACGGACTTTGTGGAAATGTGCGAGCAGATTGCGGATATCCTACGCTACAGAATAGCGAAAAGCAATCTGGAGTTTTTACTTAACCTCGATCAGAAATCACCTCCGTTTATCTGGGCCGACTCTATCCGGTTAAAGCAGGTCGTGATTAACCTCCTGGGCAATGCTGCCAAGTTTACCGAACAGGGCGAAATCGAGTTTTCAGTATTGGTGATAGATGAGCACACCCCGCCCGAAGGCCTTCATACTGTTACCCTGCGTTTTGAAGTTCGTGATACCGGAATCGGCATAGCACGACAGAAGCAAAATCAGATTTTTAACGCCTTTGCGCAGGCCGACGGCTCAACTACCCGCAAATACGGCGGCACAGGGCTGGGGCTTGCTATCTCAAACAGCCTGCTGCAACTCATGGACAGTACCCTCGAGCTTGAGAGCGAGGAAGGGAAAGGCAGCCGGTTCTGGTTTGATGTAACCCTTCCCTATAGCCGCGAAAAACGTGCGGAGAGCTACGATCTTGAGAAAATTTCTTCGGTGCTTATTGTTGATGACAATGACAATAATGCCCGCATCCTCCAAAAAGTGATGGAAAGCCGCAACATTTCATGTACTGTTTTTAGCAGCGGCGAGCAGGCTATAAAACACCTCAAAAGCTTCTCTGGCAGTTATGATGCGCTGATTTCCGATTACCATATGCCCGAAATGGATGGTATTGAAATGATCAGGAACATTCGGGAAGATCTTGGCATTAACTCGCAGCAACTTCCGATTCTGCTGCTGCACAGCGATGCCAACGATAAAGTCATCTTTAAAGCCTGTGCCCGGTACGATATTCAGCGGCAGATGAGCAAACCGGTAAGCAGCAAACAGCTTTATGATGCACTCGCCCGATTGCGCTCTGTTGCAGCGGTAACCAAAGGAGCTGCCAAAGATTTAAAGCCGCACTGGGTTACAAGCCGGATTTTCCGCGTACTTATTGCCGACGACAACCGCGCAAACATGGTTCTCGCACGGGCACTCGTAAAAAAGTTTATGCCCAATGCCCGGATTTCTGAAGCCGCTGACGGTAAAGAGGCTGTACTCCTCTATCAGGAAGACCGCCCCGACCTTATTTTAATGGATGTACAAATGCCCGAAATGAGCGGTTATGAAGCAACCGAACGCATCCGTTTTAATTACCTTGACGACAAAACCATCATCATTGCCCTAACAGCCGGCGCAGTTAAAGGAGAAAAAGAACGCTGCCTCGAGGCCGGCATGAACGATTACCTCAGCAAGCCCATAAACGTAGGCGAGCTCGAACGGCAGCTAAAATATTATTTAGGGAATAGCTGAGCCCCGCTTCCGTTCTCTCTTTTTTTTGACGGGATGTGTGATGATGACGAGCCCTGCGCCGGGTTACTGACAGGTTTTTTAGTCTGTTCATTTGGTTCATTTTTTATTGAACCTTTTAAACAATGTGCGTATATTTGAATATGGATATTACAAAAGACAAATTAGCCTTTATTGAAGAGTCCGGGCTTCTGATGGAAACCTTCGGACTCACCCGCATGGCCGGGCGCGTTTTCGGTTACCTGATGGTGTGTGATCAAGATGCCGTCTCCTTCGATGACATCCGCGACACCCTAAGTGCCAGCAAGGGCAGCATCAGCGCTACCATGAAAATGCTGGTGAATACGCACTTCATCGAAGCCGTGAGCCTGCCCGGCGACCGTAAAACGTACTACCGCATCAGCCGGAACCGTCCCGGAGACCTCATCCGAAGCCGGTTCAGGCTGTTCGACCTGTTCGGAGGGCTGCTCGACAAAGCCGCGCAGCTCAAAAACCGAAACGACGAAACCGGCGCATGGCTGCAGGAAACAGCCGGATTTTACCGGTGGATTCAGCAACCGATTGAAGAAGCCATCCGGCAATGGGAAAGCAACCCGAACATCGCCGCACACGCAACACGGGAAAACGGCACCAAAACGCGCGACGGCTGAGAACCCCATCACCCTACACCCCCTTCAAAAACCATGAAACCAACCGTGCTTATGTTCATCCTGCTAAGCCTGCTGCTGAAGACAGCCGCCGCACAGGATGCAGATCCCAAAGAAATCATCCGGCAGATGGATCAGACCATGCGGGGCGAATCGAGCTACGCTGAAATGACCATGACCATCGAGCGCCCCCGCTATACCCGGGAAGTGAGCATCCGCAGCTGGGCGCTGGGCAACACGCACTCCATGATTCTGATTACCGCACCCGCCCGCGATGAGGGCACGACCTTCCTCAAGCGCGACAACGAAATCTGGAACTACGTACCAGGCGTTGACCGCACCATCCGCATGCCACCCTCCATGATGGCCCAATCGTGGATGGGCTCCGATTTCACCAACGACGACCTCGTGCGCGAAACCTCCGTTATTGATGATTACACCCACGAGCTGCTGCGCGAAGAAACCGTTGACGGGCGGCAGGCCTGGGTGATCCGCCTCGTGCCCGACCCCGATGCCGCAGTAGTTTGGGGCCACGTATTGATGTGGATCTGCCAGACCGACTTCATTCAGCTGCGCGTCGAGAACTTCGATCAGCGCGGTGAACTTGCCCAAACCATCCTCTTTGACGACATCCGGACCCTCGGCGGCCGCACCCTCCCGGGGCGGCTCACGGTTATCCCCGCCGACCGCGATCAGAAAACCGTGCTGCAATACCGGGAGCTCCGCTTCGGTATTCGTGAAGGCGAAGATTTCTTCACCCAGAGAAACATGCAGCGGCTGCGCTAAGCAGAAAAACGAACGCCTTTTTCACCCCGCTCTTACCCGAAACCCCCTGCCGGCATCACACCGGAAATCCGGTTTATGACCGGGCAGGGCCTTCAACTCCTCAAGCTTATGTATCTGAAACTTGCCTGGCGGAACTTGTGGCGGAACCCCAAACGCTCGCTCATCACCATTTCCGCCATCGTGTTTGCGGTTTTTGCCGCCATCCTCATGCAGTCGCTCAACCGCGGCTCACATGAAATCATGGTGGATAACATGGTGCGCTTCCATACCGGCTATGTGCAGCTGCAGGATTACCGCTACGACGAAGAAGCCTCTCTCGACAATGCCTTTCTGCTGGATGAAGCGCTGCTGCGCGAAATCAGGGAGGCACATCCGCGCATCGGCACGCTCATCCCGCGCATTGAAACCTTCATGCTGGCCGGCAACGACCACGCAACACGCGGCGCGCTGGTACTCGGGATTGAGCCTGAGCAGGAGCACGCCTTCAACGGGCTGAAAGACCTGCTGATTGAAGGACGCTTTTTTGAGCAGGGCGAGCAAATGGCCGTAATCAGCGAAGGGCTGGCCCGGCGGCTGCAGCTCCGCACCGGCGACACCATCCTGCTTTTGGGTCAGGGCCGCTTCGGGATGTCGGCCAATGCACTGTACGAAATCAGCGGCATTGTGCAGCACCCGCTGCGCGACCTGAACAATCAGATGGTGTACCTGCCGCTGGCTGAGGCGCAGTTCCTGCTGTCTGCCGAAGAACACGTAACCGCGCTGCTCATCGAAATGGATGCCGACCGCCACAAAGATGCCGTCGCGGCCGCGCTGAACAGCCGGCTGCACGAAGCCGATCTCATCGCCTATACCTGGCCCGAAATGATACCCGAGCTGCTTCAGCTGCTGGAGTTCGATCTTGCCGGCGCCTACTTCCTCGGGGCGGTGCTCTATCTGGTGATCGGCTTTGGCTTCTTCGGTACCATCCTCACCATGACCCTGGAGCGGATGCGCGAATTCGGCATGCTGCTTTCCGTAGGCATGAAGCGCGGCCGCCTTGCCCTGGTCGTTTTCTGGGAAACCCTCATGCTCAGCATCATCGGGGTGCTCTCGGGCATTGGCGTTTCCTGGCTGCTGCTGCTGTACCTGCACTACAAACCCATACAGCTCACCGGCGACGTAGCCGAAGCCATTACAGAAATGGGCTGGGAGGCAGTGCTGCCGGTTTCCTTCGCCGCCGATCAGTTCTACATGCAGGGTGTGATCGTATTTGGCATTGCGATGGTGGTCTTCCTCTTCCCGCTCATCAAAATTTTCCGGCTCAATATTCTTGATGCGTCCCGAACCTAACCCACGGCCCTCCCCATGAAAATGATTTTAACCATCGCCTGGCGCAACATCTGGCGCCATCCCGGCCGCAGCGGCGTGCTGATTGCGGCTATTATCGCGGGCCTCTGGGCCGGAGTTGTAACCGTAGGCACCATGAACGGCCTGCTGCATCAGCGGGTGAATTATCTGATTGAAAGTGAAATCACGCACCTGCAGGTGCATCACCCTGAGTTCCTCACCGAGCGCCGGCCGGCCGATACGCTGAGCAGCACCGCAGCCCTGTTCCGCTTTCTGGACGAAGACAGCCGCGTTCAGGCCTGGGCACCCCGCGTACTGGCTGATGCCATGCTGCAATCTCCGGTAAAAACCTCGGGCGTGCGCGTACGCGGTCTTGATCCGCAGCGGGAAATCAACACAACCACTTTCCATGAGCGCGTTACGGAAGGCAGCTACCTGAATACGGAGGGCATCCGCAACCCCGTGCTGCTGGGCGAAGCTCTGCTGGAACAGCACCGGCTGCGGATCGGCAACCGGATTGTGCTCACCTTCGAAACCGCGGAAGGCGAACTTACTTCAGCGGCCTTCAACATTGTGGGGCAGTTTCGCTCGGCCTCTACCGAGTATGATGAAACGACCGTGCTCGTACGGGCATCGGACCTCGCCCGGCATCTCTCCGAAGTGCCGCTGTATCATGAAGCCGGCGTTTTGCTCTACGATATCGACGATGCCCCGGCACTCGCCGAAGCCCTTAACGCGGCCTTCCCGGAAATCCGCGCCCAGACCTGGACCGAGATTTCCCCCGAGCTCAGCACCCTGGTGCAGCTGGGCGGGCTGATGCTGTATATCGTAACCATGATCATCATGCTGGCGCTGGCCTTCGGCATCCTCAACACCATGCTCATGGCGCTGTTTGAGCGGATGCGGGAAATAGGCATGCTGCTGTCTATCGGCATGAGCCGCGTCCGCATTTTTATGATGATAGTACTGGAAGCCGTGCTGCTAACCCTCACCGGGGCAGCGGCGGGTTTCGCCCTCGCGCTGCTGAGCATCCGGCACTTCAGCGCAAGCGGGATCAACTTCGAAATGTTCGCAGAAGGAACCGCCGAGCTCGGCTGGGATCACCTCGTGTTCCCCATACTCAGCACCGGCGAATTTGTGAGCATCGGCCTGATTGTGATTTTCGTGACGCTGCTGGCATCTTTGTATCCGGCGATAAAAGCGACAAAAATTTCGGTGATCCAATAAATCAGTATGTCAGTATGTCAGTATGTCAGTGTGTCAGTGTGTCGATAGTTGTTTAATTCTAAGAGAGCTTTTTTTGAAAGGAATTCGTGTTTTGTAGCTCTAATGTGAAGCATACTTTTCATTTGACTGAAACTAATTTTGATTTATTATGAGTCACGGGTTGAACAACAATATTTATAACAAAGCCTACAAGTTTGCTGTGCAGGTTGTTTTCCTGCACAAGCAACTTAATAGTGTGCATAAAGAATATGCGATGGCCCGACAAATTCTTCGGTCGGGAACAAGCATTGGTGCCAATATAGCGGAAGCAAACGGAGCGATTTCAAAGGCTGATTTTAACGCCAAGATGTACATTTCTTATAAAGAATCTTTGGAAGTTAAATACTGGCTAAACCTTTTGAAGGACACCGGGTATTTGACAAAGGAACAATTCGAGAAAATGTATCAGGACGCTGATGAACTGAGTCGAATACTCTACACAATCGTCAGAAGAGCTGAACAAAAACTTTAGATTCAATTTGATTTTATTTTTTTCAAAAAACGTGAACTTATAATTCAAATCCACTCAGATACAAATTACACCTGTATCTGAAAAATGACACACTGACATACTTAAATACTGACATACTGAAAAAAAATGAGTATCGTAAAAACCTCCAGTCTCTCTAAAATCTACAACCCCGACACCGTTCCGGTGCATGCGCTCAAAGATGTTTCGGTTTCTTTTGAGAAGGGGGAATTCACCACCATCGTCGGGCCTTCGGGTTCCGGTAAAACGACGCTGCTCAATATGCTGGGCGGGCTTGATAAGCCTACCTCCGGTACTGTTGAAGTGGACGGCAACAACATCACCGGCATGAAAGACAGTGCCCTGATTGATTTCCGCCTGCAAAACATCGGTTTCGTTTTTCAGCACTACAACCTGATTCCGGTTTTCACTGCGCTGGAGAATGTGAGCTTCATCATGCTGCTGCAAAACCGGAGCAAAGCTGAGATGGACGAGCGTGCGAAGGCGCTGCTCGAAGCCGTGGGGCTGGGCGACCGCTTTGATGCCCGGCCGAAGCAGCTGAGCGGGGGGCAGCAGCAGCGGGTTGCCGTTGCACGTGCCCTGGCATCCGGACCGAAGTTCATCCTCGCTGATGAGCCTACCGCCAATCTCGACTCGGCCTCGGCCATGAACCTGCTCGACATCATGGAGAAAATGAACCGCGAGCAGAACATCACTTTCATCTTCTCCACGCACGATCAGCGCGTAATCGACCGCGCCCGCCGGGTCGTAACCATGGTTGACGGCGCCATCCACAGCGATGAGCG
>NZ_JAIUMX010000152.1:0-7226 GCF_022565315.1 Cyclonatronum sp.
CACTATGGGAGAATTTTTGCGTTACCGAGCGGATGAAGCTGCTGCACAACCAACGGCAGTTCCCGAATCGCTACTTCTGGCGCACCTACGACCGCAAGGAAATCGACTACCTCGAAGAAGCCGGCGGAAGGCTGAGCACCTTCGAATTCAAATGGAGCCCCGCCGCCAAAGTCCGCAAACCGGCTGAGTTTTTTGAAACCTACCCGCATAGTAGTTTTGAGGTAATTACACGGGAGAATTACCGGGGGTTTTTGACGGAGTGAGGGTTTATTCCTGATTTTTCCGAAGAAGTTGGCAAAACGTTTTACATTGTTGTGCTCAAAATAGTACCCAATACCAAAAGCAATATTATCATTAGAGATATTGCGGGTGATTATTAATCCTGAATGCAACGTACAGATGCGGCAGTAGCACGTGAAGTGTGTGAAAGTCCAGCAGTATTTAAAAAATGTACAACGTAAACAGAGCTTTCCGCTATATCTGCGGCCCAATACCTACCACTCTGACCAGCATCAAAGTGGCTACCAGTATTAGAACGCCTACCCCCTACAGTTAATTTTAATGGTGAAGCAAACGCTCCTGCAGCATTATTGGTACTCCAAGTTGCCATCTCTTCTTCCCATTCAGCAACAGTTGGAATACGATAATTTTCGGGGCATGGATTGTTTATTCCATTGACTCCTTGCCAAAAACCGTCGTTTTTAGGATTCCTCCAATCCCATGGAGCATTTGAGGTACGAATAAACCAGCTATGCCCTGGCTGGTCAGTATCGCTTAACCCATTAAATGTTCCCGTATGCCAGTACTGGTGACCATCGGCATGACGCCCCCACTGATATAGGTGACCATACCCTCCTTGGTCATTACTCGCCATCGCGACTCTAGCAGCACCCAGATTCCGGTCCATCCAAGTGCGGCCAGTTGCAGGGTTAAAAACATTACTAACTACTGTCACTGTATCTACTAACCAATCACTTGTAGTAAATTCAAACAAATCTCCCCATGCAGTAATAATACTATTTGACGCATAGGCTCTAACCGTGTAAATTTCACCACGAGTTAAATTATCTATTTCAACGTCAAAATAGTTTTCGGAAAGACCATCATTTACGCAGCTACTATTTAAGTCCGGAATACCAACTCCTTGTACGTAACACACACCTTTTTCTGTTATCTCAGTTCCCCCATTATCATATATTTCACCACCCGTTTTAACTGTAGTATACCCAATATCAAAAGGCTCCCTAGTCATAATTATTGGAATACCATCACGTGTGGTAAATGATTCTTGATTACCCCAAAATGTACTAATCTGATTTTCTGCGTATGCTCTAATAAAGTAATTCATATTTGGCGTGAGATCACTTAAAGTCACAAAATAGCTTACCACTGATTCTTCTGCAGCTACACATGTATCATCCTGAGTAGGATTTTGAAAGATACTATAACAAACTCCGCGTTCAATTAAGGGGGCGCCGCCATCATCAATAATTTCGCCGCCTGTTACAGCTGAAAAGGCTAAAATATCTGAAGCTTCAGTCGTTGTTAGGGTCGCAATACCATCACGGGTTATAAAGCTGATTTGGTTTCCATAGGTCACTCCTGCATCGCTTTGCGAATAGGCTCTGACGAAAAATTCTGTGTCGTGGACAAGATCAACTATTGATAGCGAGAAATTCCCCAAGCCTTCACCTCCCGATATACAAATATCCTGTAAGGTCGGGTTTTGCATAGTGGCGTAGCATAAACCCCGCGCAGTTATCTGTGCACCGCCATCATCCGTTATTTCTCCCCCGCTTATGGCTGTAACTGCTGATATATTAGTAGCGATTGTAGTAGTTACATCAGCTACTCCGTCCCGCGTGGTAAATCCTTCATCATTGCCGTAAGCTACACCAGCTGCACTAACAGAATAAGCCCTCGCAAAGTATTGTGAATCGGGCGTCAGGCCTTCTATTATTACTGAAAAAGTGCCAATACCTTCTCCTGCCGCAATACATGTATCATTTAGTGTTGGCGTCTCTGTAGCTGCATAACATACGCCCCGTTCAGTAACAGGTGCTTCACCATCTGCCTCAATTACGCCTCCAGTCAACACGGAGAAAGCACGGATTTCGGAAGCGGGTGTTGTCGTAATCCCCGGAAGTCCGTCATTAGTGGTAAAGTTCACCTGCGCTCCGAAATATAAGCCGACATCATTTTGAGCATACGCTCGCACAAAATATTCCGTGTCAGGGTTAAGTTCAGAGAAACTTACTTCAAAACTGCCCAAACCCAAACCAGCAGAAACACAGGTATCTTCCAATGACGGATTTTCTGATGTTGCGTAACATGCACCGCGCGCGGTAATCTGAGCACCGCCATCATCGGTTATTTCCCCACCAACAACAGCTGAGAATGCAAGGATATTACTTACAGCGTTAGTGGTTAGTTCGGCTATTCCGTTACGCGTTATAAATGTTTCTTGGTTTCCATAACCCACACTTGTTTCGCTTTGTGCGAAGGATCTTATATGGTACTGAGTGTCGTACATTAGCCCTTCAAGTATAACCGTGAAGCTTCCCTCACCTACACCGCTTGAAAAACAGGTGTCTTCCAGCGTTGGGTTTTCAGCAGTTGATACACAAACTCCTCGCTCTATGACCGGGGCCTCTCCGTCTGTATTTATCACTCCCCCGGTCCGTGCTGTAAATGCGGTAATCTCAGTAGCCGGTGTTGTCGTTATGCCCGGCAAACCATCATTTGTATTAAAGCTGATCTGATTACCAAAGTGGCGGGCTACTCCGTTCTCTGCAAATGCCCTCACGAAATATGAAGTGTCAGGCGTCAGGTTTTCGATTGTTACGTCAAAAACACCTGTCCCCTGTCCGCTTTCAATGCAATTCGGGCTTTGGTCTGAATCTGCACTCGCCGAGTAGCAAATCCCGCGCAGCGTTATGGCATCACCACCATCCGAGTCTATTACAGTGCGAACACTCGCTGAAAAAGCTGTAACAGATTCAGCGGACTGTGACTGAATACCCGGTACCCCGTTCATTGTTATAAATGAAACCGTATTTCCGTACCCGACCCCTGCGGCACTTAAGGAATAAGCCCGGAGAAAATACTGCGTGTCGTGCAGGAGTTCGCCAAGCGTCACAGAAAAACTGCCGGCACCCTGCCCTGCTGATACGCAGCTATCGTCTATAGTAGGGTTTTGTGTAGTTGCGTAACACACCCCACGCCCGGTTACAGGAGCTTCGCCGTCCGGCTGAATGGTTCCTCCCGTTATCGCAGAAAATGCCCTGATTTCTGATGCCGGGTTTGTGGTAATGCCCGGCAAGCCGTCGTTGGTAGCGAAGCTGATCTGATTGCCAAAATGCACCCCAACCCTGTTTTCAGCATAGGCCCGCACAAAATACTGCGTGTCCGCATTGAGTTCTTCAAGTGTAATTTCAAAGCTTCCCAAACCTTGTCCGGCGGCTATACAATTATCAGACCGGTCAGGGTTCGGCATAACCCCATAGCATGTGCCGCGTGCGGTAATAGGATCGCCACCATCTTTTTCAATTATACTTTCAACCGAAGCAGAAAAAGCCGTAACAGAAGCTGCGGGTTGCGACTCTATTTCCGGTACGCCGTCCATTGTTGTAAACGAAACCACATTTCCGTAGCTCACTCCAACCGCGTCATTCACTGCCCAGGCCCGGAGCTCGTACCCGGTGTCCGCCTGAAGGTTGGTCAGCTGTACGGTGAAGCTGCCGTCAGCAGTATTCAGAATTTCGGCTGCCGGCCCTCCTTCTGCCTGACCCGAAAGTTCGTTTTGCTGCTGCAGCGCAGGGAGGTCACGGTTTTGCAGCCGTGCGGGTAAGTGATCTGAGCTTTGCTCTCTTGCCGGTGTCTGCCTTTGCTGCACGGCCACAGGCTGACGCTGCTGCAGCTGCTCCCGCTCTGCGGTGAGGCCGCTTTGCAGGTTTTCGGATGCAGGTCCTGCTGAGGGCTGCGGCCTACCGGCTTCAGCGCTCAGGCTGCGGCTCTGTCGTCCGGCGGCCTGTGCCAGCCTTTGGGAGGCGGCGCGAGCTGCAAAAAGATCCCCAGCTTCCCTGAGCGCCCCGCCTGCAAGCAGCTGCTGCTGTACTGCTGAAAGGCAGGTTTCCTCTTCCGGGCTTTGGGCAGGCCGGTAGCAGAGCCCCCAATCCAATACAACCGCGCCGTTTTCTTCACCGAGGGTAGCCCGCGCTACAGCGCTCAGCGCCCTGATTTCATCTGCCTGTCCGGTTTGAAGTTCAGGCACACCCGATAGTGTCGTAAAGCTCCGCTGTCCGCCGTAAATCGTACCGTCATCATTGGTGGCATAAGCCCGAACATAATGCCTTTCACCCGGAAAAAGTCCTGACAGATTACTTGTAAAGGAGCCCAGTCCTTCCCCGTCGTTGGTACAGGTATCCTCAATCGTCGGATTTTCCGAAGTGCTCCAGCACACACCCTTTTGCGTTACCGGACGGCCAAAGTCTGATTCAAAAAAGCCGCCGCTTCGTGCGGATGTGGCCTGAACAGTATGTACCGGCGCTGTATTCAGATCCGGGGTCGGGATGTAGGCCCCGCTTTCCTCATCGTAGGGGTTGTCAAAAACCGGCTCGGTTGGGCTGGTGCAGTAGAGCAGGGCCGCGGCGAGCAGCAGGCTGGTGAGGAGGGTAAGGGAGAGCTTTTTCATGGCGGGAGGTGTTTCGGGTCTGTTCGGTTTGGGCATCAGAAGCGGAGGGTGAGGCTTGCACCCTGCGGACCGAAGCCCGCCTGCACGGTTTGGCGGCTGTCGCGGTAGCCGGAGCGGGGGCGGAGGATGAGTACATCGAGCATCTGTACGGCATACACGCCGCCGAAGACAGCGAGGCCGAGCATCATGTTATCATAGGCCGTGCTTTGGTTGCCAAATTCCTTCAGCACATCGGCGCGGTAGCGGGCAGCATCTTCGAGGGAGGAAGCCTGCTGATATCTCAGCTGAGCGTTTTCGTAGCGCTCGCCGGCAGCAAGGTAGTCGAAGCGGGCCCAAACGGTAAATCCGGCCGCGGCAGCCGCACCGGCGAGGTAGAAGTAGCCGCGGTTGCGGTTGGTGTAGAGGTGCCCCGTGCCCGGCAGCAGGGCCGAGAGCAGCACGGCCTGCCCTTTAGAGGGGAGCAGCACCAGATTTTGCTCAACTACCGCTGCGGAGCCGACCGTTACCCTGCTTTTCTGTCGGGCGAGATGCGGGTGCCGGACTTCGATTTCATAGCTGTCCGGCACTACCGAGATGCTGATTTCCCCTTGTCCGCGCCGCTCTCCGTTGATGAAAATTTCAGCGTCGGGCATATCGGTGCTCACGTTCAGGATGCCCCGCGGCAGCTGTTCCCGCCGCTGCCGGTCCTGCCGGGCGGCAAGGCTTTCGAGTACAACCGTAGTATCGATGCGCTCGCCGGGCCGTGCATTGACCCGCAGGCTGAGGTCGGCATAGCCCTGAGCCGATACCACAACCGTACGCAGCCCGCGCTCGAGGTTGATTTCACTGCTGTTGTTCGTTGCGGGCGCGTTGCTGTCGGTGGCACGGAGCTGGAAGTTGGGCGCATTGGCCCGAACCCGCAGGGTAGCAAAATCCGGACTCAGCTCCGGGGCAAGAAAGCTCGTTTCGCCGGGGCGAATGGTGATGTTTCCGGAAACCGGCTGGAAAAAATTACGCTGTACCCGAAAGCTGTAGGTTCCGGCATCGATCTGCACCGGCTGCTGCCGCTGATAGGGCTGCAGGCGCTCATCGCCGCCGGCCGTATTCCGCAGGAAAAGCTGCGCATCGGGAGTGTTCACCACCAGGAACCCGTAGGTCGGCCGCAGGCTGACCTCAAGCATGCTTGTCCGGCCGGGTTCAATGGTGAAGCGGCCGGTTTCATCTTCGTAGTTCGGGCGGCTGATGCGGTAGCTGTAGGTGCCGGTATCGAGCCGGATGCTGCGGTTGGGCGTGTAGGTCACCCGGTATTCGGGCACCTCATCCGTTGCGAGGAAAAGCGTGGCGTTGGGGGTATTCAGGTTCAGGAAACCGAAAGTGGGGGTCAGCACCACGTCGCGCACGGTGGGCCGCAGCGGATCTACGCGCACAATCACGTGCTTGGTTTCGTGGTCGGGAAGCTCAACCCGGATGTTGTAAGTTTGGGCGATGATGTTGGTGAAGCTGTGCGGCGTGCTGTAGGTGCCGGGCAGTCCTTCGACAGTGAAGGTCGCGCTGGAAGGCTCCGAGCGGATAAGCAGGTCGCCGGTATCGGTGATGCTGCGGTCCTGCGGATCTATGCGGAGTTCAATCACCTGCCGGGCATTCAGCACGCCCGTGCTCATGCGGGCCTCCATATAGCCGGGCGCGCGGAAGTAGAGCGCCTGCGGCCGCGGCAGAATGATGACCCGGTACACCCCCGAAGCCGGGTCGCTCAGATCGGCAATGATATCAAGGTTGGAAGCAATGCTGAGGTTGGGGATGCTGCTCTCGATGTACACGGCCGCATAGCCGGGGTAATCCTGAAATACAAAAGCGCGGTTGTTGGTTACGCGCTCGACCTCCATCTGCCGCAGCACCTGCGCCTGCGCGGCGGACCCGGGCAGCAGGGCGGGCAAAAGCAGGGCACACATCACAAAAAGCCAAAGCGAAGCAAAACGGGCGCGGGGTGCAGTAAAAGGCGGTTCAAGCGGAGTTTCAGAATACATAGCGACAAAACAATGAAAAAAATACTATCAAAGCCCGATGCGCACTGTTACCAATCCGTGATTTTTTCGGGCTTCTTGTAAAGATATTGTTTTGAGCTTTAAAGCTGAAGTAAAATCGGTGCCTGGCAGAAATTATCGGGCTTACGGGGCGGGGCTGGCTTCGTGCACTTCGCGAGATCCTTTGCGGCCTTTGTGGTAAAAATCAGCTGCCGGTTTTACCGCGAAGGGCGCGATGGGGTTGCGCGAAGGTCGCGAAGGGGCAGCCTGATTGGGCTCCATCCCCCATCATCCCCAAAAAAATCCGCGAAAATCCGGCCCAATCCGCCCGATCCGCGTGCTATCTCACCCCACGTCCGCTTTTTCGCGCCTTGCTACGGTGAGCAGCCAGATGATGCCCGTGAGTACGAGGCCGGCCGAGAAGATCAGGATGGCGGTTTGCAGCTCCAGGATGTTGAACTCCAGCAGCAGCGACACCGCGAGGGTCGAGAGCGACTGTGCGACGGTGAACAGCAGGAATTCCGCGCTGAACA
>NZ_JAIUMX010000153.1:0-7069 GCF_022565315.1 Cyclonatronum sp.
AAAAGGGGCACGCATTCATGGCGCACATAAATCACACACAGGGGTCAGCATCCGCCGGAATGGCAGGCTGAAACTCGCGGCTAAAAGCTACCGCCAGAGGGGGTCAGTATGGACCGGAATATCCACGTTATGTCGAAACACGTTCCCAGTCCACCCTATAACAAGTGTTTCGTGCTGACGGGTGAGCGCTGGTTGCTTAAATTCAGGCATGGTCGCCACGCAGCAGTAATGCAAGACAGTTAACATCCCTTTAGTCTAATAACTATACAGGTTGGGGTGCAAGTCGAAGTTTACCTGTTAGTAATTCTCCTAATTCCTGCTTAGATAGACCAAGGTGCAACAATTCTTTCAGCATCAAATCCAGAGATGTACCCGGATCGCCAATCTCCATTTTTGCTACCCGCGATTGGCTCGATCCCAAAGCGCGGGCGAGTTGCACTTGTGTCCAGCCACGTTTTTTGCGCTGTAAACGAATAAGTTCACTAATCTCTAGGCGAATCTCCAAATACGCTTCTTCTTCAGGAGACAACTCTAAAAAGTCTGTGGTTGAACCAACGCGAAATCCAGCTTTCTCTAAGTTCTGACGTTTTTGCTTATCCATAATTCATTCTCCTGTTGTGTTTTTGTAGCGTGCTAATCTCTGTTAACATTGGTCTGAAATCCGGCATCTCCAAATACTCACCTTGTTGTAGTCCGCGCATCAAAAAACCAGCTTTGAGCCGAGATTCGGTGCCAAACGGTGGAGTCTTTATTTCACCGTGTAGCCAAACGATGTATTGGTTAGTGAGTGCCATTCCCAAATATGTCATATTTGACATATAGTGTAAACAACTAAATGGTGCTGCTACCTAATACGCGTTTCATTTCCTGGCTTTCAGCTCTGGCTGTCCGGTGTAAGTTGACACCACCCCAAATCGTATCCCCCACCTACCAAAACCTAACCAAAGAAATCAACTATCCCCAAAAGCCCTCCGGAACATACACTCCGGAGGGCTTTTGGTTTATTGTATGGTGATTTATCTTTCCGGTCAGGAATCTTTACATCAACTTATTCTCACTTTTTATCTCTCGGAGTATTTGTATCATTATCACCATCCTCGTCCAGAAACTGCTTGCGGACATTGTAGTTGATTTCCTTATCAGTTACATAGGAATCTATCGCGTCTGACATCATTTTTGAGTATCGCGGCAGTTCTTCTTTGCGGATGGATTTTGAGGAGGCATTTGCGAAGCCCATGCGCTGCGCATCTGAAATGTCGTTCAGGTCTGCCCCGAAGTAGGTGAAGGTCCACAGTCCGGTGGCTTCAAGGCGTTGGATCATGCTTTTGATCTGATCAAAGCGGAACAGTCGGGAGGCATTTTCATAACCGTCGGTGATGACTACTACGACTACGGAGGCTTCCCCGTTTGCGACCTGCTGCTGCACCATCTCTTCCAGCGTAATCACGGTTCTGCCGATTGCATCGAGCAGGGCCGTCATGCCGCCGATTACGTACTCGTTTTCGGTAACCGGTTTGAGGTCTTTGGTCGGGGTATTGAGGCAGAGCTGCTCCGTAACCGTGTCGAAAAGGCTGATGCCGGTAAAGATTTTCTGATTGGGTGTAGTTTCAGAAAGCCGGCGGATGGTTTCGAGCTGTTCGTTGATGGTTGAAAGGGTGACGGGCACCGAGCCACTCATCGAGCCGGACTTATCAACGATCAGGTGAAAGTAGGTGGTGTTGTTTTTGGGTTGCTGTGTCATGGCAGTGTTCTTTTGGGTTTAGGGTGATTGACTTCCCAAAAGTACCCCGCCGCCGGGCGGATTTCTATTTTGACAAGCTTGTCAAATCCCAGCGTGCATGCAGCCTGATTTTCTCCGGAAAAAGGGGGATGGCGTAGGTGCCGCTGGTATGGGTGATTTGGTAGTGCTCGTAACGGCCCGGCAGGCACAGCAGCTGTTCGAGTTTTGCGTTGATACGCGAAATCTTTTCGTTGATGGAGTTATTCAGCGGATTCACCAGATTTCTGACAACTTCCGATGCCGTGCTGATGTCCTGATTGCGGATGCAAAGATAGAGATCCAGGATTTCCTGCTTGTAATCAGACAGCTCATTCAGGCGGGTGCCCTCCGGGTGCAGCAGAAAAAACAGATACAGCGCTTTTTCAACAGGCGCGAGCCGGCAGCTTAACTGCTGATAATTCTCAAAATGCAGCACCCCTTTTTCATCTATAAAGAGGGGGGAGGCTTCGGCCTCAGCGAACCTTTGCTGCAGGAATTTTGACTGAAGCCTGATTTTTTCAAGGGCCGGAGTGGCAGCAGCGAGCAGTTCCTGCGTGAGATCACGCCGAAGCATCACCTCAAGACAAGCATCACAAATATCCGCCGTGCGCAGCTTGATGTGGATGTCGGATTTTTGCTCGCAAAAATCATTCAGGCAGCCAACGGCGCTTTTGTGTGCATAGCGGAGGGTATTTCGGAGGCTTCCGAAGCCTTTGAGCTGCAGGATGAGCGTCCAGATCTGATGGGCGACCGGAAACCAGCGCGGAGCACGCACGAAGAATTCCCAGTCGGTAGTTTGCACGAAGCCTTCCGATGCAGCATTCGACCGGAAACTGCTGAACCAGTTGTTTTCATTGGCGCAGGGGGTGAGCAGGATTACCAGCTCTTCACCAGGAATATCCAGCATTGCGTGGGTTTGCTCAATGAAACGGAATAAATTGTCCCAGCTCAAAACAGATTTCGGTGGCGGGAGCGAATTCATTGATAAATTAAAGGATGCATCGTGCAACTCTTCGGGCTCGATGAGGTCAAGCTGTTCAGGTGTTAGCTTTCGTTTCTCAGCGAGGATCATCTCCTGCCATTCAACGGACAGCCCCTCCGTACTGACATTGTGGAACCGAAAAACCAGGCTTCCGTTGTTCTGCAGCAGGTCATCAAGCCCGCGCCGGAGGTCATCGGCTTCCGGGTCGGCCGTATCGAGCAGTAAGTGAATCGTTTCAGGCATGGACGGATCTGTAATGGTGTGATGTGATGAGAACCTGTTAAGGGGGAATTAAAAGATGTCGGAATCGGAAGTTTAACCATTTACCGGCTTTTCCGCGGCATAAATTTGAACAACACGCCAAGGGATTAAGCCAAATGCCAATTGATCGGGGGCACAATCTTAACGGATGGCCGCAGTGGGGCTTGCTCGGTTGTACAATCGCACCGCTGAAACACACGCAGCGCATATCGCTTTTTCAAAAGCTGATGAACGGTAAGTCTTTGTTGCCTATATTGATACAAGGCTGACCGGCTGCAGGCAGTACCGGGACCGCAGGCGGGATGGTTTCATCCTAATGATAAAACCCCGGGAAAGGGCAGCATCACAACAACTGGACACCGGGATTGCATGACATTTAAAAAAAGGGGGATTCAATTCCATGAAAAAATTCAAAACGGAAATAAAATGGGCATTAGTTTTTGTCGGAATGATGCTCACATGGATGGTTCTGGAGCGCCTGACGGGCCTTCACAGTACCAACATCGACAAGCACGCCCTGTTTACGAACCTCATCGCCATTCCCGCGGTAGCCATCTATGTGCTGGCCCTGCTTGATAAGCGGAAAACCGATTACGGCGGAACCATGAGCTACAAACAGGGATTCATGGCCGGTTTTGTCATTACGGCTATCGTAACCCTTTTTAGTCCGCTTATTCAGATCCTCATTTCGATCGCAATTTCTCCGGACTATTTTGCCAATATGATAGCGTATGCCGTGCAGGAAGAGAAAATGACACAACAGGAGGCTGAGGATTTTTTTAATCTTCAGAACTATCTGATTCAGGTCCTGATCGGCACCCCGTTTATGGGGCTTATCACAACGGCGGTTGTGGCCTCCTTCACAAAAAAAAATTCACCTTAAACCAGCGAAATCAACAGCAGCTAAACACGCCTTCATAGGTGTAAGCGTATTCCTTTAGTGGTAGATTCAGCATGAAAGGAAGCTGAATACATCATGCTGTATTGGCAGATAAGTGTAAGCTGATTGTCTGTATAAATGAAGTAGCAATCATTATAGAAAATGACACAAAAACATAAATAAATAAAATTGAAAAAAATCTTAATCATCAACGGACATCCTGACAAAGAAAGTTTCAACTTTGGGCTGTCAGATGCTTACAAAAGGGGGGCATTGAAATCCGGCTCGGAAGTTAAAGAAATCATCATCAGGGACTTAGCCTTTAATCCTAATTTAGCGTTTGGGTACAGAAAACGTGTTGAACTCGAACCGGATTTATTACATGCACAGGATAAAATAAAATGGGCTGACCATTTAGTTCTGATATATCCCGTTTGGTGGGGTTCCATTCCCGCAATGATGAAAGGCTTTTTCGACAGGGTATTTTTACCGGGATTTGCCTTTCAGAAACGGGAAAACTCCGTTTGGTGGGACAAGTTACTGAAAAACAAATCTGCAAGAATCATTTCCACCCTTGATCAGCCCGCCTGGTACTATTGGCTTGTGTATCGGCAGCCAAGCCACAATGCAATGAAAAAACTGACCTTGCAATTTTGCGGCATAAACCCGGTGAGGGTAACCACAATTGGACCCATCCGACTTTCAAAAGACGCATACAGGCAAAAATGGATTAACAAAGTGGAAAAACTTGGAGAACATAACAAATAAACAACAGCCCCTCCCTCACATAACCCGAAGCCGAAGCCACCACCCCGACGAGCCCCGGCCATTCCGCGATAATGGCACGCGGATTGAGCGGATTATGTCGGATTTGCGCGGATTTTCGGATCGGTGACCGCAGACGGCAGACCGCAGGAAAATTGAGCCGCCTGCCAGGATTCGAATCCCGCAGCCAAGGCCCCTGCCTGCGATGATGGCACGCGGATTTTGCGGATTATGTCGGATTTGCGCGGATTTGTATTGGATGGTGTTCCAAACGCTTCTTGCCTCTAAGCCCAGCTTAAAGCACAAAACCCAACCGCACTTTGGGTGCCCTGCATCTCAAATAGCGGCAAACGGAAGCTGGTAGGTCCCGGATAACGCCCCAAAATTCAGTGGCAGTTTAAAAGCAACAAGCGGGCGTTTCCGGGATGACGGTGGAGGGGTGTGGGATATGGCTTATGTGCAAAGACCTGACAGGTTTTGAAAACCTGTCAGGTCTTTGCAGCGAAGCAAAAAAGCCGCAGCTAAGGCTACGAAACCCCAAATCCACCCCGAAACCAAAAGCCCCTCTCCTGAAGAGCACGTCCGTAAGGCCTCGTGGTATTTTCAGGAGAGGGGGTGGGGTGAGGTCTGCCACGATGATGGCACGCGGATTTACCGGATCGGGTCGGATGCGCGCGGATTTGTATGGGATGATATTTCAAGTACTTATTATCCATCAGCCCAAGCAAAAGCAAAAGCCCTAATCACAAAACCCAAAGCAATGACATACTGACATACTGACATACTGACCTACTGACATACTGAAAACCTCCCCGCATAGCAGCTTTCCGAGGCAAAGCGCCCGCAGCTGCTTGCAAAGCTGAGCCATGCATGGAAGTCGCCCGAAAGGGTTTCCGGTACCCTGATTGTGGTGGCCTGATCCTGCCGCATTCCGGCCCCCGCATAAAAGCAAAGCTGATTTTGCTCCGGGTCCAGAAGGGTGACCATCACCCGGTCGGAGCCGTGCTGCATCCTGACCGCGGTATCTGAAGGAGTCCAGCTTATTTCCAGGCTGCCATCGGGAAGCAGCTTTGAGGAGCGCAGGCTGCCCGGCGCAAGCGAGCCGTGAGAGACGAGTACATTCGGGTAATCAATAGCAAGATCGGGCCAGCTGCCGTGCAGCGCGCGAGCGGCATTGAGGCGGTGTGCAAGGTCACGGGAGGACTTCCCCGGAGGTGTTTCGGGGAAGCCGGAGCGGAGCATGGGTTTGAGCTGACGCAGCAGCGAAGAAACAAGACTCAGCCGCGCCCGCGCAGCCTGCTGCGCCGGGGTTTTGGCATCCCGGTAGGTCTCCGGTTTGGTTCGCACATAGGGTACGCCATTGCGGCTGCTGAAAACCAGATTCCCAACCGAGCCCTGCGGCGGATCAAAAATGCCTTTTTTAATTCGTGCCATAATGCGTGCGTTTAGCAGGTTTAAGGGGTTTGTAAAAGGGAAGGAGCCTCAAAAACAGCACAAGCCCGGCACACCATACCACAAACCGGCAGATTGATGTGATAAGCTTGTACTAAAGCATAGTCAAATATTAATCATAAACAGTATAAAATCATAACAAAGACAGGTCATATACGTCTTTGATACGACTTTAATATGCGTTTGACTTGTGTTTGCTTAGTATTTAAACAAAACAAAGGTCAAACAGCACCCCGGTCAGCTGAAGTATGCTTATTTATTTGATGAAGACCACGAAAGCACCATCCCCACAAACCTGTGACATGGTTGGAGTGCGGACTTTGAAGCACACAGTACGCCGTCATGCTTATGACCTGACCCCAAATGCTCATCACCCCGCACAAAGCGCGGCAAAGCCAGAGGGGCCCGAAGTACCGGCAAATATGCTCTAAATATCATATCCTTCGGCTCCACCTGCCTTGCTCTTCCGGTACATGCGCGGTCAGAATCTCATGAGGCGGTTCCGGCAAAGTCGCCCGGGCATTCGACAGCCCCTCGGGTAAAGCCTGCATCCGCCGCATCGTGTACATGGCTGACACCCGCAACAACCGCCTCTCACGCTTCTGTCCCTACCCTGATTTTGAATAAGAATTCACAATAAAAAAGCAGCACAAACTATTTGCGGAGCATTACCAACCCCAAAAGTCAGCCGTAACGGTCCGTCCATTTGTATAAAAAGTGGCGAGCGGGGTACAGATAATTGCCGAAGCAAGAAAAAAATGAACTTTTAAATTTTGATTGTTAAGCACTTTCACTTACTTTAATATCACAGTTGAAGTTGCATAAGTAATTACATATACGACTTCATACTTTTGCACCATTAACTACCC
This sequence comes from Cyclonatronum sp., assembly GCF_022565315.1. Lineage (NCBI taxonomy): Bacteria > Pseudomonadati > Balneolota > Balneolia > Balneolales > Cyclonatronaceae > Cyclonatronum > Cyclonatronum sp. The sequence continues at coordinate 6,969 of NZ_JAIUMX010000153.1, forward strand.
CTTTTGGGCACTTAATGAACATTCGGAAGTTGTATAAGTTGATTTTTTAGTTACTTATGTGACTGGGGAAGGGTTTTAAAGGTTGTTCAATAAGGAGTTAT
>NZ_JAIUMX010000154.1:0-7064 GCF_022565315.1 Cyclonatronum sp.
GCCTACGATTTCCCCGAGCCGCTGCTGCTGCCCACAGGCTCCGTTGCTTCGGTACAGCTTTTTCATTTCCGGGACCTGAACTACCGCAGCCTGCATTTCCTTGAAATTCCGCAGCACAACCTGCGCAGCCTGCGCACGACGCGGCTTGCGGTGCTCAACGAAAATGAAGCCAATGCCATCCCGACTGAAGCCCCGCCGGGAGAGGTGTACGCGAGCAGCTTCCCCCGAAACGGCATGCCGGTTTTTGAGGGAATCAGCCGGATAAGTGCCACGCCGCCGGGCCTCACGCGCTATGTTGCAACCGGCGTGCATGTGCCGGTAAGCACGCGGCACGAGCACGAAAGCCGCGGCGGCAGAAGGGGAGAAGACCGCCTCGACCTGCACACGGTAAGCATGACCAACGAAGGCACCGAGGCCATCGAAGTGCTGGTGCAGCGCAGCATCGGCAATACACGGACCCTTGTGCACCGCATGCCGGAGGGTTTTGAACAGCTCGGCAGCCTCATCCGCGGCACCATCCGGCTCGCACCCGGCGAAACCCAAACCTTCGAACTCACCCTCCGGACGCCCGCCCTATGATTTCATCCTTCAGAAAAAACATCACCCTTTTGCTGCTGCTCCTTTGCATTCCGGCGGCAGCCCTTGCGCAGCAGGACTATGTGTTTAGTCCCGCAGCCGATTCTGTGCAGATTCACATGCAGGGCGGGCAGTTTGCCACGGTTTACGAGACACGCATCCTCAACCTGCAACAGGGGCTGAACGAAGTTTTGATGCACGGACTGCCGCATCCCACAAGCATCAGCGACCTGCAGTTTGGCGGTGATCTGATGCCGGCCGGCTCCGCACTCCGGATTGAAGCCGGCACCATGAGCGCCCTGCTCGGCAGGCTGATCGGGGAGGAAGTGACGCTGAGCGGTCCGGCGGGGACCATCACCGGTATCATTGAGGATGCGGCCCGCGGCATGCTCACCCTTCGGGATGCCGAAGGGCAGCAGGTGATTGTGCCGAACCCGCACTTGTACAGCCTGCAAACCCGAAATCAGGATGCGGATATCCGCGCCGACAGCGGCCTGATGCTGACCTTCGCGGCGGAGCGTGCCGGCACTTACGTGATCCGGCTGTGGTACCACACGGGCTACCTCGGCTGGAGCGCCGAGCATCAGCTCGTTGTGGATAATGAAACCGATCAGCTCGGCTGGACGACCCTGATTCACCTCGAAAACAACACCGGCGCCGACTGGGAAGCAGCGCGGCTGAGCATCAGCAGCGGAAGCGTGAACCGGCGGGGCGGCATGGGCGGGCTTACCTCTGCGGTGGCCAACGACCGGAGTCCGGACCGCTTCACCTTTGCGTTTGATGAGCCGGTGAGCCTCAGCACATTGCACAAAACCCGCCTGCGTTTTCTCTCAGCTGAAAACCTGCCCTACACGAAGGACTACCACTACCGCGCCGCCTACAGCCGCAGCGTGAACGTTACCGACCGGCGTCCGGATATTTTTTACAGCATCCGGGCTTCGGATCTCATGCAGCATGTTCACAGCGGTGCGACCCGTCTGCCCGAGGGCGAAACGCGGCTGCTCCTGCGCACGACCGACGGCCTTGTGCTCATCGGCGACCGCGCCCCGACCGGCCTCGCCGAAGCCGACTCCCTGCTCCACATTCAGGGTGGCCGCAGTCCCCGCCTTTCCATTGATGAGGTCGTGCAGATCACCACCCCGGAGGAAGATGAAAACCTGCACCGGGTGAGCGGCGCATACACCATTCGCAACCTCGGCACGGAAGTGAAGCCGCTGCGCATCAGCATACAGACCGACGAGCGCACCCGGGTAATTTCCGTTTCCGAACGCAGCTGGACCCAAACCGATCAGTCCCTGGAAATCAGCCTCGAGCTCCAACCCGGCGAAACCCGCCGCGTAGAGTTTGAAACTGAACAGCGCAGGGGTTTTTGAGCGGTGGGGGTGGCAGTAGTAGTCAGATTTGGGAAGATGAGACTGGCTCTGGATTAAGGGAAACCCAAGGGCGTTATCTTGTTGGAGGAACCTGCAAATCAGGTTAAGGCTTTGAGTTAACATTTAATCACAGCAAATCTTCGCCTGTACTGTTATAAGGGCATTTTAGGCGAAAATTTATTGCGTAAGTAAACTTGTTTTCGTTCCTTGTAGAAAACCAGAACATAATGCATTAAAATAAAATTAACCATCTGTAGTGACATCAGAATCACAAAATATTGAGTTCAAAGTAAGCTGGAGAGATGAATACCTGAAATGGATTTGTGGTTTTGCAAATGCCCAGGGTGGAACTATCTTTATCGGTAAAGATGATTCAGGAAATGTAGTAGATTTGAAAGATGCTAAAAAACTAATGGAAGAAATTCCAAACAAAGTAAGAGATACTTTAGGGATTTTAGTTGATGTTAATCTGCATCAAACAGACCAAGGTAAATTTATTGAAATTTTTGTTGAGCAATACCCTTATCCAGTCAATTACAAAGGACAATATCATTACAGAAGCGGAAGTATCAAACAGGAATTAAAGGGGGTAGCACTTGATAAATTTCTCCTTCAGAAAAAAGGGAAAAGATGGGATGGAGTTCCTGTTCCAAATATTTCTGTAAATGACTTGAAGCAGGAAACGTTTGATTTTTTTCGCAAACGGGCGTTGAGAAATCAAAGAATTGATGAAGAAAGTCTAAAAGACAGTAATGAACACCTTATTGATAATCTTCATCTTAGGGAAGGTAAATTTCTTAAGCGTGCTTCTGTTTTGCTTTTTTATTCAAATCCTGAAAAATACATTACAGGGGCTTACATAAAAATTGGATTTTTTGAGAGTGACAGTAATTTAAAATTTCAGGATGAAGTTCACGGAAATCTTTTTGAACAAATTGAAAAGACCACAGAGTTGCTTTTTACAAAATACATCAAAGCTTTGATAAGTTATGAAGGCTTAAATCGTGTGGAAATATACGAGTATCCAAAAGAAGCAATTAGGGAAGCGTTATTAAATGCAGTTGCCCATAAAGACTATTCAGGTGGTGTTCCGATTCAAATCAGTGTTTATAATGACAAGTTAATGATTTGGAATGAAGGGCAGCTTCCTGAAAACTGGACTATTGAAACATTATTGAATAAACACTCTTCAAAACCATTCAACCCTGATATTGCAAATGCACTTTTTCGAAGTGGGTATATTGAGTCTTGGGGGCGTGGTATTTCCAAAATGACAGAACAATGTTTTAATTTTGGGCTCCCTGCCCCCTCATTCTTTTTTAAAAGTTCAGGTTTTTGGGTAGAGTTCAGAAAAGATATTTTCAATCATAACGATCTTAGAAAACTTGGATTAAGTGACCGGCAAATCAATGCTGTGCTCTTCGTGAAAGACAATGAAAAAATCACTAATGGTGATTATCAAAAAATTAATAATTGTTCAAGAAACACAGCGAGCAATGAATTATCTGATTTAGTAGAAAAAGGAATATTTTTATCAAGTGGACAAAAAGGAGCGGGTGCGTTTTATAGCTTGAAAGGCATTGCACAATAATTGCACAAATTGCACAATCGCAACTTCTGCGAGAGAAAAACAGAGCTTGTTGTTTTCAAGACGTTATACTGAAGCGGAGAATTGGAGCAGAAACAACCGGTGTTTAGATTGTTCATAAAACAAACTTCACAGACTCAAGTGTACAGAGAAGAAATCCGAGTCGATAACAGCAACTATCCTAAAGTGGCAGTGAAGTGCTTCAAAATTGCCACCTTCTGTTTGCTGCAGAACGTTTAATACTACCTTCACAAAGTCTCGATACTCAAAAAACGCCAGCCACTCAAAGCTGCCGGCAGTCTCGAATGAGTGTCAATTTTTCAAGGGGCCTAATCCCCAACCCAAACCACACAAAACCAAATCTAAAAACCCTTACATTACCAGCGCAGGCAACAGACCTCGAAGAGACTCTTCCCGGAAACCAAACACTGTAGTTCCAAACGCAATCAGTCAGATGAAAATGAAACGAGTACTCCTCTATTTGCTTGCGATAACCGGGTGGGTTACCCTGCTGATCAGAATTTATTTAAAAATCACTACTTCAGGTCTGCCGTTGACGGAATCCCTGATGCAGTTATTCAGCTATTTCACGGTTCTCACAAACTTGCTGGTCACCATTTATTGCACCGTGCATTTACTGTCATCAAGCCAGCAAAGCCGGTCAAAGCTGTTTTTGAGACCCGAGACCCTCACAGCCCTTACGGTTTTTATACTGATAGTCGGAACCGTTTATCATCTCCTCTTAAAATCTTTATGGAATCCTGAGGGGCTGCTTATGATCACAGACGAAATCTATCATACTTTCGTCCCTCTTGGAACTTTAGCCTTATGGTTGGTATCAGCAGACAACAAAGGGGGTAATTTAAAATATTTGTACAGCTGGATTTTATACCCTGTTCTGTACCTTGTCTTTGTTCTGATTCGCGGAAGTGTATCGGGTTTTTATCCTTATCCGTTTATCAATGTTGCTGAACTGGGTCTGGTAACAGTGATGATGAATTCGTTTTTTCTTCTGATCCTAATGTGCTTGCTTTTTCTGCTATTCGGCTTTGTTGGAAAAAATATAGCCCGCTTCAGATAAGCAGCATAAAAATAACATCAGCCCCAAAAAACCTGCCGGGCTTTGATTCGACAATTTCCCCAAAGTAAGAATCCTCAATTACCCCGCTTTGGGAAGCTCCACAAAAAAGGTTGAGCCTTCACCTTCGGTGCTTTCAAAGCGGAGGCTGCCGTTCATGCGCACCGCAAAATCGTGGCTGAGCTTCAGACCGAAGCCGGTGCCCCGTTCGTTGGCCGTGCCTTTGCGGGATTGGGTTACATCCGTGAAAAGCTGATGCTGCACGGCTTCGCTCATGCCGATGCCGGTATCCCTGATCAGAATCACAACCGAATCGGCCCGCTCTTCCGCAGCGATTGAAATCTGCCCGCCAGACTTCGTGAACTTTATGGCATTGGAAATAAGATTGCGCAGCACAAAAGTGAGGGCATTGTGATCAGCCAGTACAGCGGGCACTTCGGGAAGCTCAGCGGTCACAGCAATTTTCTTTTTGGCCGCATTGTTTTTTTGTGACTGCAGCACTTCACCTATTAAACCCGAAACCTCAACGGTTTTCAGATCCATCCTTACGCCGGAGAGCTGCTCTTTGGCCCAGGTGAGCAGGTCGGTCATTACCAGGCTGTTTTCCTGTATTGCAGCCTCGACCTCCGGAATCATGTCCCGAAACTCGCTCATCGAAATTTCATCCTCTTTGAGAAGGGTGAGGATGCCTTCCATCGAGATCAGGGCGTTGCGAAGGTCGTGCGAAACGATGGCGAAAAGCTTGTCTTTGGCTTTGTTTGCTTCTTCAAGCTTCAGCTTCTGAGCTTCCAGCTCTTCCATGATGATTTGCTTGGAGGCTGCATTCCGCTTCATTTGCACCAGCAGCAAAATCAGAAACAGCAACGCCAGCAAACTGACGACAATCAATACTGACTGCGTGCGCAGCTGCCGGTTTTTCTGAAGCTGCTGTTCCTGCAACAGGCTGTTGATTTCCCGCTGACGCGAAAGCTCCAGGTAATTTTCGGCCAGGGCAAGTTCTTTGGTGTAGCGGGCCTGACTCAGGCTGTCAGACAGCGCCTGATACCTGAGCAGCTTGTTGTAGGCATCTTCAAACTGACCTCTGCGTGCGTGCAGGCGGTGCAGTTCCTCCAGGGTATCCGTCAGGAAATCCGAATTCCGCAGGGTTTCAGCGATATCAGCGGCACGGTAAAAATAGGGAAGCGCCCGCTCAGTCTGATTCTGTGCGGCGTACATTTTGCCCAGCTCATTTACATTGTGATATATGCCCTCCATAATATTCTGCGCTTCACTTATGGCAAGCGACTGTTGTAGCAATCGTTCTGCTTCATCATAACGCCGCATTAAAGCAAGTGTCCGACCCTGATTGTGCATAATAATAACAGAAGGAATGCCGGGCTGAAGGATTTCAAATGCAGCGAGGGCAGCATCATACTGTTCAAGGGCATCTTCAAACAAACCAGTGCTGGTGTAAGTGTTTCCCAGGTTGAGGTGTGCCTGATAGAGCTCAAGTGGTGTGTTCATTTCGCGGGCGAATTCTACCGCGCGCAGCAGGTGGAACAAGGCGATATCAAGTTGCTGCGATCGGGCGTATGCTACACCAAGATTATTGTGAATCGTTGAAAGAAGGAGGGTGTTGTCGGCTTTTTCCGCGAATCGAACGGCCTCGGCAAAATACCGGAAGGATTCTTCTGTTCGGCCCGAATTGCTGAGAAGTATGGCAAGATTCTGGTAAATACCCGCAATCCGGTTGTCTGCAACTGTATCCGGCAAGCGGTACATAAAGGCTATTGCATTGTAAAGTTCCTCAAGACCGGACTGGTACTCATTGCTGGTATTATAGGTGCTGCTGAGCGAATTGTGTAGTTTTGCCCGGTACCTGCTTTCCGGGGAGCTTGCAATGGCATCAGATAAAAGCTCCCTCGCCTCAAGAACTCTTCCCTGCCTGATAAGAATCCGACCCTGTAAATCAAGGGTAAGTAAGAGTCCTTCAGGTTCAGCAGCATCGCGGTAGAGCTGCTCAGCCTGATTGTTTAGTTCACTGGCCTGCCGTAATTCCGAACGCCTGAATGCTTCCTGCGCCCGAACGAACACAGAATCAGCTGATGCAGCAGAGGTGTATTGTGGCACCTGGCTTACTTGCTGAAGCAGTTTCCCTTTTGCCGATAAAGGTGTAATCAGCAGGAGCCCCGCAAAAAAGACAAGTCGGGCAGTTTTAAAAATGGTGTTCAATTGGGGCAGCTGCTTGGGGATTTAATATTAAAATTACGGGTCTTTATCAGGGCGTAAGAACGCAAAACAGGCAAAAATACAGGTGCACTCAGTCCAAAATGTTGTTTCGAACAGTGTAGCTGTGTAAGAACAAAAATATTAAAATAAATTCATCTTTCTTTGGCTGAAAAGGAGGAAGCAGCTTCCGGGTAGGTACACAAAAAATAAAAAGGGCCGGGAAAATCAGATTTCCCGGCCC
>NZ_JAIUMX010000155.1:0-7047 GCF_022565315.1 Cyclonatronum sp.
GCATCAGCCGAAATTCCATTTCACGCCGCGGCCGATTTCCGGGTCGGGGTAGTGCCATTCCACCGCGCCTTTGTCGCAGGCGTACATGCAGGTGCCGCATTCGATGCAGTCTTCAAACTGAAAATGCACCTTGCCGATTTCATCGAGGGTGTAGCAGTTGGCCGGGCACACCCGGGTCGTTGCCTTGTGTCCGCACTCGGTGTCGCAGATATCGGTGTTGACTAAAATGTGGGGTTTGGCTTCTGTTTTGCCCTGGTTCAGGTAGTTGACCATCCCCAGACGTTCAGCGATGCTGAGTTTTTTCATAGTGAGCGTGCTCCTTTAAGTCCTAATTTCAGTAAATCCCAGTAGCTGGAGTGTTTTTTGATGGATTTGGTCAGCATCTCGCGGGTTTTGGGCGTCGGTTCATTTTTGATGGAAAAGAACTGCTTCCCGAAATCACAGACCAGCCCCGGAACAGATTCGAACATCTGCTTGCTGTGCAGAAATTCGACTGCGCCCTGGAAGTTGCGCATATCCTGCAGCACGAAGCTCTTTTCGAGCTTGTCGCGGTAGGATTTCATGCTTGCTTTGCTGTAGTCGCCTTTTTGTTTGGCTTCCACGATGGTTTCGGCCGCAAGTACGCCGGAGTGCAGGGCGTAATCCATGCCCTGAATGGCTTTGCCCGAGTTCATGAGCAGGTTGGCGGCTTCACCGGCTACGAGTACGCCGTCGGCATAAATCTCTTTCGGCATCACCTTCATGTCGCCGGTGGAAACGGCATGGGCCGAATATTCGACCACTTCGCCATCCCGCAGAATATCCCGGATGACCGGATGCGCCTTGAATTCGTTGAGGATATCGTACGGCTTCAGGCCGGAATCGCGAAGGCTGATCATGCCGAGTACCAGCCCGAACGAAATGGTGTCGCGGTTGGTGTACAGAAATCCGCCGCCTTCCACGCCCTGCGTGGCCGTGCCGATGAATTCATTACTCATACCGCTGAGCCCGTTCAGCTGAAAGCGGTCTTCGAGTACTTTCTGGTCGAAGCGGATGATCTCCTTCACCCCTACGGCCAGGGCATCAGCCGGCACGTACTTGTCCTGAAGGCCGATCTGCCGGGTGAGCAGGTTGTTGACGCCCTCCGCGATAATCACGGAATCGGCGTAGAACTCGTCGCCGCCGGCTTTGATGCCGACCGCTTTCCCGTCCTGCATCAGCACTTCTTCCACGAGAATATTCGGGGCCAGGAAGCATTCGTCGGCATGTTCGCTCGCATCAATCGCTTCCTGCACTTTCTCCGACATCCAGTTGTCGAACTTCGAGCGAAGCACCACGACACCCTTGTAAGGGGTGCCGTTGAAGCTCTCGCTCTTAAAGTCGATGCTGAAGGTGGAATCGGGATCCATGAAGGTGAGGCGGCGGTGATTGATGAAGCGCTCGAAACCGGCGTCTTCCTCTTCCCAGTAGTTGGGAATCAGCTTCGAGAGGCCTTCCCCCCAAAGCACGCCGCCGGAAACATTCTTCGCACCGCTGAACTCGCCCCGCTCGATGAGCATGAACTTCATGTTGTTGCGCGCCAGTATCATAGCTGCGCTGAGTCCGGCGATGCCGCCTCCGATTACGATGCAGTCAAATTTATCTTCCATGCGGCTTAACCGGCTTTTACGCTGCGGATCTGCTCGGTAAGCAGCGGCAGGATTTTGAACAGATCACCCACAAGTCCGTAGGTGGCGTACTGGAAAATCGGCGCGTCAGGGTCTTTGTTGATGGCCACGATTACCTTGGAGTTGGCCATACCCGCTACGTGCTGAATCGCGCCGGAAATGCCCACCGCAAAATACAGCTGAGGCGAAACTACTTTCCCGGTCTGACCAATCTGCAGGGTGGCAGGGAAGAGTCCGGACTCGGTAACCGCGCGGCTTGCTCCGATGGCAGCGCCGAGCGCATCGGCCAGATCTTCAACGAGCTTCACGCCGTCAGCGTCTTTGATGCCGCGGCCGGCAGCGACCACAACCTCAGCCTCTGACAAATCAACTTTGTCGCCCGCGCTTGAAAGCACTTCTTTGAGTACGTTTTTGAGGCCGGCGGTGTCAAAATCGAAGGCGACTTCCTGCACGGTGGCTGTGCCGGGCTGCTCGGTGGCATCGTAGGAGCCGGAGCGCACGGAAACCATCACCAGCGGACTGCTGCTTGAGGTGAGGCTCAGTACCTTGGCCGACATCACGGGGCGCTCGGCTTCAACCACATCACCGTTGAGGGTGAAGGACGCCACATCGGGGAGGGCACCCGCCTGATGACGGGCCGAAAGGGCACCCATCACTTCTTTGGCTGATTCGGTAGAGGCAAACGCCACAAGCCGGGGCGCGGAGTCAGAAATAATGTTGCTCAGGGCTTCAATCACCGGTGTGTTGAGGTGATTGCCGAAAACGGGATGCTTCACCGTAAAAATAGTATCGGGTCCGTACTTGCTGAGGGTTTCGGTGTAGCGGGAGGGGTCAGCATCCAGCACCGCAGCGGTCAGCTTCAGGCCGTTTTCGGAGGCCAGCTTGCGGCAGTGGCTCAGCACTTCAAGGGAGGACCGTTTCACTTTGCCGTCGGTAGCGGCGATATACACTAAAATATGGGACATAAATTCAGAATCTTGGTCGGTAATAATTTCAAAATGCGCAAAAAAATAAAAGCTGCAAGAGGGGATGGTCCCGCTTACAGCACTTTGGCCTCATTATCCAGCAGGTTCACCAGCTGACTCACCAGCTCGGCCGGATCGCCTTCGAACTTCTTGCCGGGTTCGCGCCCCGGAACATCTTTAAAGCCTTTGCCTTCGGTTTTCACTACGCCGCCCTTTACGCCGTCGAGGGAAAGGCCCAGGTCGTCGAGGGTCACGGTCTTCACGGGCTTCTTCTTGCTCTGCATAATGCCCTTCAGGCTCGGGATGCGCGGGTCGTTCATATCGTTGGAGCAGGTAACCAGGCAGGGGCTTTCCAGCTCCACCATCTCCTGACCGGTGTCGCCCTGACGCTTCACCAGGAACTTGCCGCCTTCATAGGTGAGGCCTACGGCGTTGGCACAGTAGGGGAGATCGAGTTTCCATGCCAGCATACCGCCGGTGAGGCCGGCATCGGTATCCTGACTCTGCTTGCCGGTGAGTACGGCGTCGTAGCTGCTCTGCTTGTGCCAGGCCGCCAGAATTTCTGCAAACGCGGCGGAATCAAGCCCGCTCATGTCTTCTACATGGATATGAACCCCGGAAGCGGCACCCATAGCCAGCGCCTTGCGGATGGTTTCCTTGGCCTTATCGGGGCCAACCAGTACAACTTCTACCTCGCCGCCGTGTGCTCCGGTAAGTACGAGCGCCTCTTCAACCGCCGAAGCGGAGTAGGCATCGAGCACCATCCGGTCTGAATCCTGAGAGAGCGTCCCGTCTTTAATAGTAATGGGCGCTGATACGTCAGGTACTTGTTTAATACATACGCTTATCTTCATAAAATCACTCTGATTGTAGTTAAAATAGGCTGTGGAACCGCTTTTCTGATGAATTATGCAATATAAGGAAAAGCCGGTACACTTGCTTCTCACGCGCCTGAAGTTATCGGATAAACGCCCCTTTCTCAAATTAAATTCAGGCCGGCATCAGGCGGCCTTCGTATCCGATCCGTCCTTTGGAAGTGCCTCTGCAAGGCTGCGCCAGGCCTGCTCCATCTTTCTGCCATCCATACATTTGTGGGGCCAGCCCTTCACGCAGCGCTCGCGGTACCCTCCCGGCGCACTGCTGTTTACGAAGGCCTCGTAAGCAGCCATAAAATTGATAAATCTTGAAAAGTCAGCCGCATACTGCTGCATTTCGGCACGGGGGATGCGCTTCATGCCCTGTTCAAATTCCGAAACCTGATGGATGCAGTCCGGCGGGCGTTCGCCACTCAGCAGGGAGGGCACCCGGTCGTAGCGCTTCAGGCACAGCAGCGGCCCGCCCTCGCGCTGCCACACGGCGCCAAATGCCCACAGATGAATGTGCAGCCCTTCGCGGAAAAGGTAGTAGCGGCTGCTGCCACAATCGGGGCAGGGCCGGGGGATGCGCACGAAGCCGTAGCTGAGCAGGTAGTTCGGCTCCCCGTTCCGGATGTCCGCACCCCAGCACCAGCACTGCTGATGAAAAAGCTTTTCGATTTGTCTGCCGGTTTTTTTCATGCCCAAATATATGCAAGTGTGTTGCATTAATGAAATGGGAGTTTCGGACAGAAAGCACAGCTTACGCAGGAAAATACAGATCCGGTGGGGGCTATAAACGGGTGCGAGACAAAGTCTTGCGCATTATTGCTGTTGTTATTATTGAATTTATGAACGAAAGATGTTGGACTTCAAGTTTAATGTGCCGTACACCAATCACCAAAAAAATACGATGACATGAAAAAACTATTCACCATAATCTGTACAGGATTGCTGCTGGTTCCATTTCTGAGCTTTACGGCAGCGGCACAGCAGACCTTTGATGTAACCGTTGAGTCGGTTAATGAGAGTCATCCCAACTTTGGCAATACCTTCCCGGTCGTCTATGTCGTGGACGGCGTGCAGGGTGCCGAACTCACACTCGTTCGCGGTGAGACCTATGTATTTAATGTGGATGCAGGCGGACACCCGTTTTTTCTTTCCGTGCAGGAAGAATTTAACGGCTATGAGGGGGAAATCACCGAGGGTGTGGAAAATTCCCGCGTTCAGAACGGGGTGCTGACCTTTACCCCGGGTGATGAGCTGCCTGACTTAATTTGGTATCAGTGTGGATTCCATGCGGCCATGGGCTGGAAGATCAATCTTGTGGAGCCTTCCGAAACACAGAACTTCACCGCTTTTCTGAGCGGCGCGAGCGAAGTGCCCCCGGTCTTTACCGCAGCTTCCGGGCTTGTTGAAGCACAGCTGAACGGCACCGAGCTCACCATCACCGGAACCTTCGAAGGCCTGAGCGCACCCATTCAGCCGGTTGGCGAAACCGGCGTGCACATTCACGCCGGCTTCACGGGTCAGAACGGTCCGATTGCGGCCATCCTGAATCCGGAGCTGGGTGCCGGCAGCACTTCCGGCACGTTTAATGAAACCGTGAGCCTCAATGCGGAGCAGGTTTCGCAGCTTCAGGCGCGCGGCATGTACATCAACATCCACACCGAGCGGCACCCCGCCGGTGAGCTTCGCGGACAGCTGCTGCCGGCCGACCGCACCATTTTCCAGGCGTATGCTTCCGGCGGATTCGAAGTGCCCGCCAACACAAGCACCGCGCAGGGCGGCCTTTCCCTCGAGTGGGACGGCAGCACCCTGGTCGTAACCGGCGCCTTCTCAGGTCTGCTGGGTGATTACATCGAAGAAGTCGGCAACACCGGCAGCGGCGCACACCTGCACCGCGGTTTCGCCGGGCAAAACGGCGGCGTTGATGTCTCCCTCACCCCAACTGTAAATGAAGACGGCCGCTCCGGCATTTTTGAAGCTGCCAACAACACCTTCGAAAACGTACCCGCCGAAATCGTTGAGCGGCTCGCCAACCGCGGTCACTACCTGAACATCCACTCAGAGGCCTTCCCGGCGGGCGAAATCCGCGGACAGATTGTACCGCAGGCCAACATCTATTTCTACGCACCGCTTTCCGGCGCCTTCGAAATTCCGCAGAATACGAGTCAGGCCACCGGTGCCGTACTTGTGGAGTGGTACGCCTCCGACAGCTCCATCGTAGCGACCGGATCCTTTGCAGGCCTTGAGTCGGACTACAACCTCAACATCGGTTCACATTTCCACAATGCCTTTGCAGGGCAAAACGGCGGAGTCGATCTCGTGCTTCAGCCGGTGCTCGATGCCGATAACCGCGGCGGCGTTTACCTGCCGGCCGACAACACCTTCACCCTTACCACCGAAGATGTAACTGCGCTGGTATCCCGCTCCTGGTATGTGAACATCCACAGCACCGACATCCCGCCGGGTGAAATCCGCGGACAGGTACTCCCGCTGGCACAGCACTACTTCTTCGCCGGCCTTACCGGCCTCACGGAAGTGCAGCCGGTGCAGACCAATGCCTTTGGCGGTGTAGCTGTTGAGCTGCGCGGCACCGAGCTGACGTTGAGCGGCAGCTTCAATGATTTGGGCAGCAACTTCATCGGCTCGCCGGGCGCGCACATTCACGAAGGCGCAGCCGGCACCAACGGCGGTGTTATTTTCGACCTCGAGCCTGAGCTGGACAGCACCGACGATGCCCGCAACGGCATCTTTGACGCCAATGCAAACGTGTTCAGCCTCAGCACGGATCAGCTGATTCAGCTGGTGAGCGGCGAGCTGTACATCAATGTGCATTCGGTTGAAAACATGCCCGGTGAAATCCGCGGTCAGCTGCTGCTTGCACCCAACCGTGCGCCCGCAACGGCTCCGCAAATCCTCTTCCCGGCTGAGGGTGCGACCCTCGTGCTGGAAGGCGCCGGTTCTACCCCTTTTGAGCCGGAGTGGTCTGCTTCAGAAGATGCTGACGGCGACTTGCTCGTGTATGTGTGGGAACTCGCCCTCGATGCGGATTTCGAAAACAGCGTGCTTCAGCTCAGCACGGGTGAAGCTACCGCGGCCCCGCTCACCTTCGGCGCCGTTGACGGCCTGCTGGCTGAGCTTGGCGTTGGCCAAGGGGAGTCCGTGACCGTATGGCACCGTGCCTACGCAACCGACGGAAGCGGCTTCAATACCGGCCCCGGCGCATCAGTAACCCTGCAGCGCGGCATCGTGACTTCTCTGGAAGACGGTTCCGAACTTGCTGGTTCATTTACGCTTGGTCAGAATTACCCCAACCCGTTCAACCCGGTAACCAACATCAGCTATGAAATCCCGGCTGCGGGTAATGTGCAGCTTTCCGTTTACAACCTCCTCGGTCAGCGGGTCGCCCTGCTCGTAAACGAAATGCAGGCCGCCGGCACGCACACCGTGCGCTTCGACGGCAGCCGCCTCTCCAGCGGCGTGTACCTCTACCGCCTCGAAACCGAAGGCATGCAGCTCACCCGCCGCATGATGCTGGTGAAATAAACAGTATGTCAGTATGTCAGTATGTCAGTA
>NZ_JAIUMX010000156.1:0-6830 GCF_022565315.1 Cyclonatronum sp.
CCGGTTTCTGAGTCTTCGATACGCTCCCACTAACTGATAAGCGTTCGATATGACATGAGCGGGCGTTGAGTATTTAGTAAGTCCCGAAAATCCCGAGACCCGCGACCAGAGACCAGAGACCCAAGACCAGAGACCCAAGACCCGCGACCCGAAACTAACTTCGGGGATATCTCACATGATGCTTCGAAAAACATCCTGCTTCCCCGGTTTCTGAGTCTTCGATACGCTCCCACTAACTGATAAGCGTTCGATATGACATGAGCGGGCTTTGAGTATTTAGTAAGTCCCGAAAATTCCGCGACCCGCGACCCGCGACCCGAGACCCAAGACCCGAGACCTTTTAAACCAGCAACCCCTTCAGATACGCCCCATACTGACTCTTCTTCAGCTCCTCCGCACTTGCCAGCAGCTGTTCATCGGTGATCCATTTCTTGCGCCAGGCGATTTCTTCGAGGCAGGCGATCTTGAGCGTTTGTCGCCGTTCGATAATTTCCACAAATTGTGAAGCTTCCAGCATCGCTTCGTGCGTGCCCGTATCGAGCCAGGCAAAGCCACGCCCCATCACCTTCACGTTCAGGGCACCCATCTCCAGATAGGCATTGTTCACTGAGGTAATCTCCAGCTCCCCCCGGTGCGAAGGCTTCACGTTTTTGGCAATGTCAATCACCCGGTTGTCATACATGTAAAGACCCGTTACCGCGAGATTGCTCTTTGGTTTCTCCGGCTTTTCTTCTATGGAAACTGCCCTGCCGCCGGGACCCATTTCCACAACGCCAAAGCGCTCCGGGTCAGCGACCTGATACCCGAATACCGTTGCACCGCTGAGGCCTTCACGTGCTTCCCTAAGCAGCTGACCAAAATGATTCCCGTAAAAAATATTATCCCCCAAAATCAGGCACACATCATCATCCCCGATAAAGGTCTCCCCGATGATAAACGCCTGTGCCAGCCCGTCAGGACTCGGCTGCACCGCGTATTCAATCTGAATGCCCCAGACCGAGCCGTCGCCGAGCAGATGCTTAAACAGCGCCTGCTCATGCGGGGTTGTGATAATCAGCACCTCACGGATCCCGGCCAGCATCAGCACCGACAGCGGGTAATAAATCATCGGCTTATCATACACCGGGCAAAGCTGCTTCGAAATCGCCTTGGTTACAGGATACAAACGCGTGCCGGTTCCACCGGCGAGAATAATACCTTTCATAAGAAATAAAGATTTAGGATACAAAGAGGTAAGGGCAATCAAACGGATAATTTGCTTCAAAGTAGGCATTAAATGCCCGAAATTTCAACCGAAAATACCGGAAACAAAAAAAGGGCCGGAGCCCTTTTTACAGTATGTCAGTGTTTCAGTATGTCAGTGTGTCGCAGGTTTGTAGTTTCGGGTTTCTGGGTTGTTTTTTTCATAACTCGAAGCCCATGATCAGCGAGATCCTTCGACTCCGCTGCGCTACGCTCAGGATGACAGGATTCCGTTATAGCAAACGGCGCGGCATGCCGCGCCGGGTTGTAAATCATCACTTTGTCATCCGGAGCGAAGCTGTAGCGCAGCGGAAGCGTAGTCGAAGGATCCCGTAATTACAGCAACTCAGTGCCCGAATATCCGGCCAAAGCCGTTCACTCCGCGTGCCCTCAGCCGTCACAGCCCCTGAATAACACCTACCCAGTGCTTGCCTCCCTCCCCTACGGTGATGAGGCCGGGATTCAGCAAATCTTCCTTGTTATACATCAGCGGGGCGCCGGATTCTGTGAACACGTGTCCGCCGGCTTCCTCTACGATGGCCTGTGCGGCAGCCGTGTCCCATTCATAGGTTGGAACATCGCGCAAATAAAGGTTCGCAATGCCCTCGGCTACCATGCAGAACTTGAGCGAGCTGCCCATGCTTTTGGTCTGCGCATGCGGAAATTCTTCAAACAGCCGCTTCACCTTAGGCCCTGCGTGATCTTTACTTGCTACCACCGTAAGCCCCCACTCCTTTTTATACTCGCGATGCGCACGTATCTGCTGAGGTTCCTCTTCGCGCTCCTGCTTAAAGGCACCCTTGCCGCGCGCAGCATAGTACAGCAGCCGCTCTGCCGGAACGTAAATCACACCAAGTACCGGATTCCCTTCCTCTATCAGGGCAATGTTGACCGTAAAGTGACCGGTTTTTTTGATGAACTCCTTAGTGCCGTCCACCGGATCAACACAAAAGAAGCGCCGCCAGTACCTGCGCGCTTCATAAGGAATCTCAGCGCCTTCCTCCGATAGCAGCGGAATATCCGGAAACAGCCGCCCCAGCTCCTTTGCAATAATCGCATGGGAAACCCGGTCAGCCACCGTAAGCGGCGACTGATCCGACTTCCAGTCCACATCCGAAGGAACGGGTTTGTGATACTCTTCCAAAACAGCCGCTCCGGCTTTTTTGGCTATTTCAATAATCTGCTCAAGCATAAAAATAATCAGTATGTCAGTATGTCAGTGTGTCAGTGTGTCGCGGGTTTTTGGGCTATCGGCGGTAACCTTAGCGCCCTTCGCGACACCCTTTGCGTCCTTCGCGGTAAAACACAAAGCGATTGCTCATTTCCGCCATCTACCGTCCACGGTCAAAAAATGAACTTTCCATCCTGCGTGTCTCGAAAGGGCGCGGGGCTTTGGTCCACGGAAATTCAGGCCGGAACAGCGAGATCCTTCGGCTCCGCTGCGCTTCGCTCAGGATGACAGGATTCAGGTAAAGCAAACGGCGCGGCTTGCCGCGCCGGGTTGTAAATCATCACTTTGTCATCCTGAGCGAAGCTGTAGCGCAGCGGAAGCGTAGTCGAAGGATCCCGTAATTTCAGCAACTAAGTGCCCGAATAATCCGCACAACCCGCGTGCCATAACCCGCGATCCGCCGTCCGCGGTCCCCGGTCGAACCATCTACTTCTTAATATACTTCTCGAACTTATTATGCTCTACCCGGAACAGCTTTTCCTTCGGCAGCTTTTTGAACGATTCATACGTAATTTTCAGGCCTTCCTCCCGGCTCACCTTCGGCTCCCAGCCGAGGACCTTGCGGGCCAGGCTGATATCCGGGCGGCGCTGCTTGGGGTCATCAACCGGCAGGTCTTTGTACACCACCTTCTGATCGGTGCCGGTCAGTTTGATGATTTCCTCTGCAAACTCACCGATCGAAATCTCATCCGGGTTGCCGATGTTCACCGGCTCGGCATAGTCGCTCATGAGCAGGCGGTAGATGCCTTCCACCAGATCATCCACATAGCAGAAAGAGCGCGTTTGTGAGCCGTCTCCAAAGATGGTAATGTCCTCGCCCCGCAGTGCCTGACCAATAAAGGCCGGCAGCACGCGGCCGTCATTCATCCGCATGCGCGGTCCGTAGGTGTTGAAAATCCGCACAATGCGGGTCTCCACCCCGTGATAGCGGTGATACGCCATAGTCATGGCTTCCTGAAACCGCTTGGCCTCATCATACACCCCGCGCGGACCAACCGGGTTCACATTGCCCCAGTAGTCTTCCGTCTGCGGATGCACCGTAGGGTCGCCGTACACTTCGGAGGTTGAAGCAATAATAATTCTCGCCTGCTTCTCTTTCGCAAGCCCCAGCAGGTGATGAATCGCAAGCGAACCCACCTTCAGGGTCTGAATCGGGATCTTGAGATAATCAATCGGGCTCGCAGGAGATGCAAAATGCAGAATGTAATCGAGCTCGCCGGAAACATGCACAAACTTCGTAACATCATACTGCACAAACTCAAACTGATCATGCCCCATCAGATGCGCGATATTATCCATATCACCCGTGATCAGATTATCCATCCCGATCACATACATCCCCTCCTTAATAAAGCGATCCGACAAATGCGACCCCAAAAAACCAGCCGCCCCGGTAATCAGTACTCTTTTCATGAAACACAGCTCCTATAGATAATAAATTTATGGAATAACAAACCTACCAATTCAGCCGCCCTGCTTTTCACCGCAAAGGACACCAAGGGTACCACAAAGCAAGCAAACCTAAACAAAAGGCCAGATTTAGAAAGAAGGAAAAAGGAAAAAGGAAAAAGGATAAACCAGAAACCAAAAACCAGAAACCCCAAACCCCCAGCCGTCAGCCGTCAGCATCCCCAAAAAACCGACACACTGACATACTGACATACTGACACACTGAAAAAACCTACTTCCCTTTACCCAACGTATAAACCTCAAACCCAATCTCACCCAGTTTCTTCGGGTCCAGAATCAGGCGGCCGTCAAACAGGAAGGCCGGTTTTTTCATATTGTCGAAAATGCGCTGCCAGTCAAGGGTTTTGAACTCATCCCACTCGGTCATAATCGCAATGGCATGGGCATCTTTGCAGGCCTCGTATGCATCTTCACAAAGGGTAAGCCGCTTTTTGTTCACGTCCATCGGGCGGGTTTCCAGCTCCTCCATATCCATATACATGCGGTCTTCTGGAACCTGCGGATCATACACAGCAATATTGGCTTCATCCTGTAACAGCTGATCAGCTACGTAGATCGCAGCAGACTCACGCGTATCGTTGGTGTCCTTCTTGAAGGCCCATCCCAGGAAAGCGATCTTCTTGCCGGAGACGGTGTTGAAGAGGGTTGAAATAATCTTGGAGCCGAAGCGGGTTTTCTGATAGTCGTTCATGACGACGACCTGCTCCCAGTAGCGGGCCACTTCGTGCAGACCAAAAAACTCGCAGAGATATACCAGGTTCAGAATGTCCTTCTGAAAACAGGAGCCGCCAAAACCGACCGAAGATTTCAGGAACTTGGGACCAATACGGGAATCTGTTCCGATGGCGTGCGCCACTTCTTCCACATCCGCGCCCGTTGCCTCGCAAAGGGCCGAGATGGCGTTGATGCTGCTGATACGCTGTGCCAGGAAGGCGTTGGCCGTAAGCTTGGAAAGCTCAGATGACCAGATGTTGGTCGTGAGAATGCGCTCCCGCGGGATCCAGGCATTGTAAACCTTCACCAGCTGATCAATAGCAGCAAGGCCCGCCTCATCCTGATCACCGCCAATCAGTACGCGATCCGGTTTCATCAGATCGTCAATAGCCGTTCCCTCTGCCAGAAACTCAGGGTTGGAAAGCACCTGAAACTTAACGCCGGAACCGGTCGATTTCAGAATTTTCTTGATGGACTGCGCCGTACGTACCGGCAGGGTCGATTTTTCAACTACGATTTTATCATTTTCAGAATACTCGGCAATCTGACGCGCACACAGCTCCACGTATTTAAGATCAGCCGCGCGTCCTTTCCCGATACCATACTTCTTGGTAGGGGTGTTTACGGAAATAAAAATCATATCCGCTTCCTTAATCGCGCCCTTCACATCCGTAGAGAAGAACAGGTTCTTGCCGCGCGCCTCTTTTACTACTTCATACAGGCCCGGTTCATAAATCGGAAGCTCATCACTCATCCAGGCATCAATCCGCGCCTGATTGATGTCCACAATGTGAAACTTGATATCGGGATTTTTCAGTGCCATAACAGCCATCGTAGGCCCGCCAACATAGCCGGCCCCGATGCAGGTAATTGTTTTAATCATAATTAAGGTAAGTCTTGTTAATACTATTTAAGGGAAATAATGAAAATCAAACATCCGCAGTAATACTTAATTTAAAATAATGCGAAGCAGGGGGAATGGCAATTGGAAATTGGCTTTTAGCTTTTAGCTGTTGGCTGTTGGCTGCGGATTGCCTTAGCGTTCTTCGCGACATCCTTCGCGTTTTTCGCGGTAATTTTCAACGCAAAGGGCACAAAGGGTAACGCGAAGACCGCAACGTTAAATAACCTAAACCAACAGTCTGCCCCCCTTCCATCATGGTGCATAGACAAGTATCGGATGCCGGAACTTTTCCTTTTCTGCTTCGAAGGTTTCAGGGCTGAATACTTCCGCGCTGATTTTGCGGTGTATGAGCTTCTCCACCTTTCCGGACAGCTCCTGCAGCAGATTAAGATCTACCTTGCGGCCTACAATCACAAGCTCAATGGTGCCGGAGTCAATGCCTTTGGCATAGTCGCCTATGACGAGAGCTTTGTCGATATCCCCGAGCTTGCGCACGATATCCTGAGCGATTTTATCGAGTCCCAGGAATTTGCTGATAATCTGTCGGATATCGGGAAAGAGCGGGTGCTTTTCGTTGGCGCTGTACTTAATGGTACGCCCGTCAGGCTCGCTGAGCAGCAGCTTCGCCTCCGAAAGCCGGTTCAGCTCAACCCGTACGGAGTTGGTTGACTCACCGAACTCCTCTGCTATTTCCCGCAGATAGGCTTTGGTATGCGGATTGCTGAAAAACTTAACCAGCAGTCTGATACGGGTTTTCGATGTAATTAAAGGATCAAGCATGGACACAAGGCAAGGGAATGGGACGGCGGACCGCAGACAGGGGACCGCAGGTGGGTTTTTGGACGGCGGTCAGCGGTTCGTCTTCCGCGGTCCAACAAACTCATTTCTTGTCGAGATAAGCTTTAAACGCCTGAAGCTTTCTAAACAATAGATTTATATGGGTATTGAGATTTACAACAGAACCTGCATCTGAGAAATAGGCTCTTCTTTCTGCGAGTTTCAGACAGGCAACCACCTCTATCAAAGATCGAATGGCATAGCCAATAAACTTAGCCTGCTCTTTATCACTCATAGATGTAGAACCCTCGGCAATATTCAACGACACAGATGTTGAAGCACGTATGATCTGCGCATGCAGATTATACCGCTCAACAGCAGGCAGGTTGCCTGCCAGCTCATAAACCAAATCATTCAGCACAAGTGAAAGCTCCCAAACTTCGAGCTTTTCAAATTTAAAAGACATTTTGTAAAAGGATGGACGGCGGACCG
>NZ_JAIUMX010000157.1:0-6717 GCF_022565315.1 Cyclonatronum sp.
AATGGGATTCAGTGGTGAAATTCATTTTTGACCCCAAACGGCAGACCGCTGAGGACCGGCGACCGCGGGCTTCGCAAGGCTTGTACACCATATCCCGTTAGGGATACCACATGGGTAGAAAACGCGCGCGCCCCCTCCAATTAAGCATGCCGCAGGCATGCCATGTAGTAGAGGCAGGGCGAACAGCCCTGACCGCCGGATATGCGGGTTGAAATGGTGTTTGAGTTGGGAAATCTATTTTTGACCCCAAACGGCAGACGGCTGAGGACCGACGACCGAGGGCTGAACAAGGCTTGTACACCATATCCCGTTAGGGATACCACATGGTTAGAAAACGCGCGCGCCCCTCCAAATTAAGCATGCCGCAGGCATGCCATATCACTCCCTCCGCCGTATCAATCCCGCTCACCGAACTCCCCGCGCAGGGCGCGCATATCGGGCTTAAACCAGTATATCAACGCGGGCAGGAAAAAGAGATCGGCAATGATGGCCGTGAAAATCGTGATGCTCACCAGCTGACCCATGTACATGGTCGAATCAAATTCGCTGTTGCCGAGGGTTCCGAAACCGACAAGCAGGATGGCACTTGTGAGGATGATAGCCCGGCCCGTTTTCTCGGTTGTGACCCGCACCGCGTCAATCAGCGTGCGTCCGCGCCGGCTTTCAATGCGGAAGCGCGCCAGAAAATGGATGCTGTCATCCACCGCAATCCCGAAGGCAATCGTAAAAATGACAGCGGTTGAAGGCTTGATGTCAATCCCGAAATAGCCCATCACCCCGGCAATCACGAGCAGGGGCATGATGTTGGGCAGCAGGGAGATAATCACCAGCTTGAAATTCCGGAACAGCCAGGCCATAATCAGCGAGATAAAAACAAAGGCCAGCCCGATACTCGAAGCCAGCGAGCGCACGATATTATCGGTGAGGTCGGCCACGAGAATGGTCGTGCCCGTCATGGTGATCTCCTCGTTCGGGAAGTGCGCCGCAATGTATTCCATGAGATCGGCCCTCACCTGATTCATCCGCCAGGAACCGGCATCCTGTGTCTGCGCCGAAACCCGGATTTGCGAATAGGTGAAGTCGGTGAAACGGTCGAGGGCGTCTGCATCGGTAATTTCCATCAGCAGCAGATACTGCGCGAGCAGGGCGCGGCTGTCGGGCAGGGGAGAGAGGGCAGCTTCCTCCGGCTGCATGGTGCGGTGTATCTGCTTCATCAGCGTGGTGAGCGAGCGGCTGCGGTCAATTTCATCAAAGCTGATGAGCTTTTCCTCCAGAGCAGCAACCCGTGCAAGCAGCTCCGGATCGGTGATGCCGTTTTCCTCGCCCGTATCGATTATGATTTCCAGCGGAAACTGCGGGCTCAGCCGTTCCCCGATGATGTAGCTGTCGGCAATGAGGGGGGAATCGCGCCCCACATCATCAAAAACAAAACCGTTAACCCGCAGCTGACCAATGCCGGTTGCGATAAGCGCTGTTACAATCAGGGTGCCGATCACGACCGCTTTATGGTACCTCAGGGAGAAGCGGAAGGTAGCCTGCAGGAAGTTGCCGATGGCGTTGTGCACCCGCGCTCCGGGGAGTCCGCCGGGCTCGGTATCGCGGAAATACGGCATGAGGTTGGGCAGCAGGAAAATGGTGATCACATAAGCGACCATTACCCCTATGGCGGTGTACAGGCCGAAGGTTCGCATTGGAACCACATTGCTCGTGAGCAGCGTCGCGAAGCCGATGGCGGTTGTAACGCTCGTAAGGAAGGTTGCGCTGCCCAGCACAATCAGACTCTCCCGTACGGCCGGTGCTTTTTCGACGCCCGCCATGCGGTTGTCGCGGTACTTTGAGAGCATGTGCACGGAATCGGCAACCCCGACACACAGCAGTATCGGGGCGATAGTGCTCGTGAGAATTTCGAAATAGCCTCCCGATGCCCACAATATGACGACCGTAAACAGAATGGTGAGCCACACAATGAGGATAGGAATCACGATGCCCTGCATGTTCCGGAACAGAAACCAAAGCAGCAGAATGATGAGCACCGACGAAATGCTGATATAGAAAATGATCTCGCTGTTGAGCACATTCACGTACTGATTCCTGAAGTACGGAATGCCGGCTACATAGTACTCAAGCCCGTTCTGCTCCCCGAGGATGCGCATCATATCGCCGATAATCTGCTCCCGCACCGGGAACAGGTTGAGGTCTTCATCAATCGCGAGATAAATCGCGGTGAAGTCCGCTTCATTATTGATAAAAAGCCCCTGCACAAAAGGATCGGCCGTGATTTCAGCAAGCAGCGCCTGCCGGTCGGGGATGGTGCCGTTGAAGTAAGGCTCGGCAACGAGCCGGCCGTCGAGGTTTCGCAGCCGCTGTGCATCGAGCAGACTGCGGACTTCCGTCACATTTTCGATTTCTTCCATAGCAGAAACCAGCGACCGGAGCTTTTCGATGAAATCCGTTTCGAGCACATCAGCGTGTGAGAGTCCGATGGCGATCACATTGTCGTCACGGCCGAATTCCTCCGAAAAACGCTGATAGGCCTCAATGGTCGGGTCATTTTCGGGGAAGAAGCCTTCGAGGCTGAAATCGGCTTCCACATTAAGTACAGGGTAGATGGAGGCAAAAACCAGGATAACCGCAATGGCAAGCACGGGCCTGCGGTTCGAGATGATAAAATCAGCGAGACGTTCCAAAAAGGGCGAAATTCAAAAAGGATTCAGTGAAGTGAGCTGATGCAAACATCACGCACAGCCGCCTGCATTCCAATAGGATGCCGTGAAAATGAGAAGAGGATTTTGCTTTGCTTATGGCACGCGGATTGAACGGATTTGGCGGGATTACCGCGGATTTTTTTGTTTTAATAGTTCTTCTATAAAGTTCTGATGAAATTCATTCAGGTTTCGGGGCTAACCCAAATACCGTAAGCGCCCCGGCCTTGCAGCACCTAAAGCGGAAGCCCATGCATTACCCGTCGTAGCTTGCCGTGCCGCCATGCTGCTTACCCACCTGAAACCCGTCATCCCGCGCCCCAAATCCTTCTCACCAAAACCAGGCGGCGCTGAGGTACAGCAGGCTGTTGGGGCCGTACTGCCGGAAACTCAGGTGCGGGTAGCCTGTGTCTGGCGTTTTGCCGCCAAAAAGCTGTGCACCTCCGGTGATGCTGAGGCCGTCGCGCAGGGCATAGCTCAGCTCCGGATTGATCCAGAAATCCTGACCGTTGAACTGATAGCGCCCGAGCAGCCGGGCCAGCAGCTTGTCGCGAAGCAGGCTCCGGTTGGTGCTGAGGGTGATGCCGTGAAACCAGGCATCCTGCAAGATCTCATCATCCGGACTCAGAATAACATCGGCGATGTACTGCGCGCTCCAGTTCCAGCCGCCGGCAGCGAACTGCACACCGGCCATCCACTTGAGGGCGGGCTGCCAGCTGAGGAATCCGCCGGCCTCACCGGCGTCCAGCGTTTCGTTGAAGCGGCCGAGCAGGGCTATAAGCTCCGGCAGGGGGATGTTTGGCGGGGAATCGGGACCGGCTTCGGCAATGGCCTGCAAGAGCTGCAGGTCGGCCATGCTGAGCGGTCCGGGAAGGGTATCGAAAGCCCGCTGCTGAAACCAGGCCAGCTCAAACGGGAAGCGCAGCTGTGTGCCGGCGCGGTACTCGCCCCAGAAACCGGCGATGAGGCCCGGCTTGTAGCGCTCTTCGAGCACGGCCTGCTCCGGCAGACGCAGCCCCGGAGCGAGATCTGTGGTTTCAAACCGCTTGAAATAGGCCGGCGTACGCTGCCGCCAGTACATGAGCGCGAAATCAAGGTCCCAGTCAGCGGCGCCCCGCCATGCGAAGCGTGCAGCGAGCTGTGTGTCTTTCAGGGTGATGCGCTCCGGGTCGTAAGCCCTGAATTGGGTAGGGAGGGGGAAGATGTCGGTTGGCACAACACCCCAGGGACCGTCGTAGGCCGGCAGTCGGGAGGGCTCAAAGGCCGGGTTGATGAGCAGCTGCAGCTGATTGCGGCCAAAGAAGTGGGTGTAGCTTACGGCGGTGACACCCTCCCGGAGTTCGCGGAAATCCTGTGTGAGGAATTCCGAAAGGTCGAAGGGGCTCACCAGATCGAAGATGAAATCCCCCTCGGTCTTGCCCCAAACCACCACTTGTTTGCCGATGCGGAGGTCGCCGCCGGACAGAAACACATCCATAAAAAGCTCACGCATGCGGAAATCGAGCGAATCAGCGGATGATGCGAACAGCTGCCGGAGGTCGCCGGAGGCATAGACCCGTCCGTCGGGGAAATTGTGCCTCAGATTCAGCCGGAGGCGGTTTCGGGCTGAAATAAGTTCATGCGGCGGCGTTGTGGTGTAGGCGCTGTAGCTGCTCACAAACCCGGATACGGAAGTCTGTGCTGCCGCTCCGAAAGGGCTGCCGATCAGGCAGAAAGACAAAACGGGAACGAGCAGAAACAAAAAACGCGCTTCAAAGCGCGCAGAGGAAGTTTTTCGAAGTGAATAGCTAACGGGCATTCTCAATTGAGGAGGTAGTGTTTTGGTTATGGTGTGCCCAAGTGAAAGAGAAGAAAAATTCATATTAAAAGCAAATTGATATTTTCGGAAAAAAATCTTAATTTTGCAATAATGTAGTAGTGGAACAGCTATCTGCCCAAGCCGACTGATTTAATCAGTTTGAATCATAACCCGTAAACTTCACGAAGCACATTTATCCAATATGGCGCATCAACGTATTGAAGTCAACCTGCCTCTTGCCAAAGTATATGAAAGCCTGAATTCCCCCGTGGATTTTCCGCTTTTTCTCAGTGGTATCGAGCAAGTCATCAAGATTAATTCTCAAACCTACGAATACAGAACCACCATTGGCGGTGAGGAGTACAAGTGGACGACTAACATTATAGATGACCTTCGCAACACCCGCTTTGCGTGGATCACAATTAATGGCAATCTGAATCAGACTGGCACCATCCGGTTCACTCCTCTCGACAACGGCACCCGTACCCGTGTCGATTTCAGCCTCGATTATCGTCCGTTTTTCGGTGAAGCAGAAGGCGAACTCAAAGCTTTCATCGGCGGTCTCGACGAGCAACTCAGCAAAGATCTGGAAAGCTTCCGGGTAGCCCTCGAAAACGGCACCTTCAAAGAGAAGAACGAAGAAACTGCTGACAAAGAGCAAGCCGCTGTTTAACAGAAACAGCATTCTTATTGTTTTGCAACTCCCAAGGCCGCGCACAACCTGCGCGGCCTTTTTTATGGAAGGGTGTTTTAGGTTTCGCGTTTCGCGTTTCGGGTTTCTTGTTTCTTGTTTTGCGCTTGTAGCTGGCGTGATGGGCGGGGTGTTGCTCCAAAACAAGCCTGCCGTCCGCGGTCGGCGAAGCCCAGCCCCCCACCACCGTCATCCCGGAAAGGCCCGCGCGGGGTAACTTAACAAGCTCTTAAACCAACGGCCTTATCCGGGACCTACCAGTTAAGACCTGCCGCAATGCAATAGCAGGGCACAAAAGCCGGTACAATTTTCCCGCTCACCGTGCCGGAAAACGGCATCCTGAACGCTCCTCGTTTAGACCTCACCCCAACCCCTCTCCTGAAAAGGCCACGAAGCTTTACGGACATTATCTTCAGGAGAGGGGCTTTTTGTTTGGGGGTAGTTTAGGATTTGGGGGCGTGAACCGCCAGCCACAGCCCCCTGTCCCCCGGTCCCCGGTCGGCGAAGCCACCCCAACCTGCTATCGGCATGGCGGCGTGAATACGCTGGAAGGTCCCGGATAAGCGTGCGAGTTGCTTTTTACCTAACCCCAAATTCCAAAAACCGCACGCTTTCCGGGATGACGTGTTAGGGGACAAGAAATGCAAACGGCGCGGCAAGCCGCGCCGGGTTAATAAAAATCAGCATTGTCATCCTGAGCGGAGGCGCAGCGCAGTGGAGGCGGAGTCGAAGGATATTGTCATTCAGGCCTCGGAGCCACAATCCGCGGTCTGCGGTCTGCGGTCTGCCGCCCTCATGCCGTCCCCGCGTTGCGCGCGCTTCAATTCCCCCGAATGACCTCAATAAGCCCCATCGTGCCGCGGAGCAGGTGGTCGAAGTTTGTGGGGGGGGCGTGCATGTCGCGGCGGATCTGTGCGGAGGGGGGCAGCAGGTGATAGCTGTTTCGCCGGTTGCTGTTGGAGGCATGCGGACTCAGCCGGAACTGCTCTGCCGGACTCACACCGGCATTCATCTCCGCAAAATCAGAAAAAAGTGCTGCCTGACTGAATGACTGTACAGCAGCACGTTCATCGGCAGGGAGCAGGCGCATGAGCACATTGGTACGCAGGCTGAGCGCAAAGGGACTGCGTTCAGCTCCGGCAACAGCAACGGCTGGGCTGAATGCAAGCCTTTCGGGCTCATACAGGGCGAAGAGACTTGTTCCGGTTTGGGATACATCATCCGAAAACACTGAAACCGCAGCTGACCCGTGCAGGCTGTAGTTTTGGGATGCTTGTTCAGAGGCTTCTGTGTGCTGCGCGTTCAGGCTGAGTGGGATTGTAAAAACAAAAAGAAGGCTAAAAAAGCATTTCATAGCAGCTGAGGAAGTTGGTATTAGGTATCAATATCAGATACTTAGCTTATCTTTTAAGCTAAACATTAGTTTCACGGATTTCAAATGAAGTCTCTGTAAAACCGTGAATGACTGTACCGGATGTGCCGGGCTGTAAAATATGCAGGCTTGCCGAAGGCTTTTTTCAGCGAAC
>NZ_JAIUMX010000158.1:0-6567 GCF_022565315.1 Cyclonatronum sp.
AAAACAGGGGCGCAGCCCCGCTGGCTACCCGCATGCGGCCGGTTTCCCTGGAGGAATTTGTAGGGCAGCGGCACGTGCTCTCCGAAGGCATGCTGCTGAACCGCATGATCCGCACCGGCACCATCGGTTCTGTTATTTTGTACGGTCCGCCGAGCAGCGGCAAAACAACCCTCGCCAACGTAATTTCCCAGGAAATCGACGCCCGCTTTGTGGTGCTGAATGCCGTGCTCGACGGCATCAAAGAGCTGCGCGCCGTTGTGGAAGAAGCCCGCACCCGCGAGCGCATGCAGCAGACCCGCACCATTTTATTTGTGGATGAAATCCACCGCTGGAACAAGGCACAGCAGGATGCGCTGCTGCCGCACATTGAGTCGGGCCTGCTCACCCTTATCGGGGCAACAACCGAAAACCCGTACTACTCGCTGGTGAGTCCGCTGCTGTCGCGCTGTCAGCTGTTCGAGCTGCTGCCCTTCGACGAGGCCGACCTCATCACCCTGCTGCGCCGCGCCCTCGCCGACCGCGAGCGCGGGCTCGCGCGCTTCAACATCGAAATCGCCGACGATGCCCTGCATCATTTCGCATCCTATGCCGCAGGCGACATCCGCAACGCGCTGAACGCGCTGGAAATGGCCGTACTCACCACCGACCCTGACGAAACAGGCACGCGCCGGGTGAGTCTGTCGGTCGCACGGGAATCCATCCAAAAGCGGAACGTGCGCTTCAGCCGGCAGGGCGACGAGCACTACCACTACGCTTCGGCGCTGATCAAAAGCCTGCGGGGCTCCGATGCCGATGCAGCACTGCACTGGCTCGCAGCCATGCTCGAAGGCGGCGAAGATCCGCAGTTTATTTTCCGGCGGCTGCTCATTTTTGCCTCCGAAGATATCGGCATGGCCGAGCCCAAAGCCCTTGAGCTGGTAAAGGCGTGTCAGCACGCCTTCGAAACCTGCGGCATGCCGGAGGGCCTGTATTTTATGTCGCACGCCTGCCTGTACCTGGCGCTCTGCCCGAAAAGCAACAGCACCAAAGCCATCTTCAAAGCGCTGGACCACATCCGCAAATCGGGCCCCGGCACGGTACCGCCGCACCTGCGCGACAAAACCGCCAACAAGCTGAAAGCCCGCTACGAAAGCAGCGACAACCCCTCCGAGCAGTACCTGTACCCGCACGAATACCCCAACAACTGGGTCGCCCAGCAATACCTCCCCGAGGAATTCCCCGGTCTCAAATACTACGAACCCGGCAGCAGCCCCGTAGAAGAGCGCCTCAACGAAAGGCTCAGGCGCTTGCGGGGGGGATAGTTTTTTTTCAGTATGTCAGTATTTCAGTGTGTCAGTGTGTCGCCAGGTTCAGTATGTCAGTATGTCAGTGTGTTGCCAGGTTTAGCATTTTGAATATTTTGAAGTTTTCGTCAGCGCCTTCCCCCCTTTGCGCCTTTGCGCCTTTGCGCCTTTGCGCGAAATAAATAAATCCGCGGAAATCCGGCACAATCCGCTAAATCCGCGTGCCATTGCCATTGCCGGCGCCGGGTACTGATTTGGCTACGTTGAGCCTGCCCATGAGGGGCTTTTTCTTGGCCTGATGCGCCTGCATGCGCTGCAGGATGTTGTCCAGGGTTCGGGCGGCGGCGGTGATGTGCGGGCCTTTGTTGAGCATCACGCATTCGGCGCGGTTGCCCATGGCGGCGTCGGAGATTTCGGCCCGTGACGGCAGGCCGGTTTTGGCGAGGTTTTCGAGTACCTGCGTGGCCCAGATTACCGGTACGTGCGCAGCCTCACAAATCCAGAGGATTTCCTCCTGCACCTCGGCCATGCGCTCGAATCCGCACTCGATGGCGAGGTCGCCCCGGGCAATCATCACCCCACAAAAACGTGCCTGCATGGCCGTGAGCAGCATATCGGGCAGGTTTTCGAAACCCTGACGCGTCTCGATTTTGAGGATGATGGCCGGCTGCTTCGGTTCATCACCGGGGGTCTGCTCTGCGTCTTCTCCCCCGCGCCCGGCTGCGCCTTTCATGGCATCCATGAGCTGCTGCACGTCGGAGGCGCGGTTCACGAATGAAAGCGCGACGAGATCGGCATGCTGCTGAATCCACGGCAGATCGGCCAGGTCCTTGGGCGTGAGGACATCAACCTGAATGGGCGTTTGCGGCAGATTTATGCCTTTGTCGGCCCGCAGTTTGGTGCCGCCGGGCCGTGCCTGACGGATGCGCACCTGCACGCCGGCCTCAGAAACTGTTTCGATGATGCCGCCGATTTTGCCGTCGTCGAACCAGACCGGCGCACCGGGCAGGGCATTTCGGA
The DNA here is from genome assembly GCF_022565315.1 of Cyclonatronum sp. Taxonomy (NCBI): domain Bacteria; kingdom Pseudomonadati; phylum Balneolota; class Balneolia; order Balneolales; family Cyclonatronaceae; genus Cyclonatronum; species Cyclonatronum sp. Next base: position 2,304 of record NZ_JAIUMX010000158.1, read on the forward strand.
AGGCTTCGGGAAGCGTACAGCCGATCCGCACGTCCGGTTCCGGCAGCGGCAGCGGGTGTTCGTTGCCGGCATCCGGGGCGGATTTTTGCGGGGATGCGGACCCAAACGAAATTTCAAGGAGGTCGCCGGCGCTGAGCAGTACGAAAGCATCGGGGTTCAGCACGGCTTTGATGGTGGTGACCGGCAGCCCCTCACGCGCGGCGCGCAGCAGCAGTTCGGGTGCGGCATAAACGGTTTTGTGGCAGCGCGCGCACAGGGCGCCGGTATCATCCCGCTCAAGCAGCAGTTTCCGGCGGGAACCGCGGGTGTCGGTGAGGTGCAGCACATCTCCCGGCTTTAGCTGAGCGAGCCATTCGGGACCGAGGCAGAGCACGGGGGCATTTCCGGCCTCTTCAGCGGCCATCGCTTCATCCTGCGCCGGCAGCAGCCGGATGCGGGAAGGCGCGACAACACGGCCGAGCGCGTCCCGCTGCGGACGAACTTTGAGCACCTGCACCGCCGCCGGAACCGCTGCCGTTCGGATTTTGGGTCCGGCAAGGTCGGCCATTATCCGGCAGCTTTTCCCGGTTTCGCGGCCTGCCATCAGCAGATTTTCGACCATGCGCTGCCAGTCAGCCGGCTGATCGTGGGCGCAGTTGATGCGGGCCACATCCATCCCGCTTTCGAGCAATTCAGTGATAAGCTGCCTGTTTTGGGCGGCTTCCTCCGGCATAGTGACCATGATGCGCGTGCTGCGGTGCGCGGGCGGGCTGCCAAGCAGCCGCGCTGTATTCTCGGCGAGGCGCGAACTACCGGAAGGCGGCTGTAAAAAAGCGGGATCCGGATTGCTGATTTCAGGCTTTGCCAGACTGCCATCTGTGGCCGCAAGGGCCGTGTTGATGAGACGGATGACCGCCCGGAAGCTTTCCATCACCCCTGCTTCGGCCCGGCCCAGCGACGAAAGCCCCAGCCCTGCCAGCTCCCGCTGCACCCCGCGCATGTCGTGCTGCCGCAGCACAAGGTACTGCAGCAGGTTCACGGCACTGTCCCGGTTTTCGGGATGGATGCGTTCCAGCCGCTTTGCATAGCGCTCGGGCACAAGCCGCATTTCGGCCACCATTTCCTGCAGGGCCGGCAGCAGCTCGCGCATTTTTTGGACGCGCCACGGCCGCATCCGGGAGTCATCATCAAAGGAAATCATGGGAGTTGTGCAGCTTGGGGGTTTAGAAAAAATCCGTCTGACACGAATATAAGCTGCATTTGTGAAGCATGTATTACTTCAAAAGCGGGATAAAGCCCCCATCCACCGATACAAAAAAAGTTTCTCTGCTGATGCGGCCTGCTCAGGTTTGGGAGGCCATCACCCTACACAAAATGAACCCGCTTTGCCAAAAACCGGATGCAGCCTCAGGCGAATTCGTCGAGCTTTTTCTTTTTGTTGGCACCTTTCAGAATCTGATGATCGGCATCGTGGGCGGTCTGTGGCTCGAGGTGCAGGGTTATGACGCCGTCTGTTTTGAGGGCGTCGATGAGGCGGCGCTCGAGCCGTGTGGCGTCGGCGTGCGCCTGCTCGAGGCTGATGTTATCGGAGAACACAAGGTGCAGCTCCACCCAGGTTGTCCGGCCGGAAGTGCGGTGCCGCAGGTGATGCCAGCCGGTGATGTGCCCCGGCAGTTCGCGGTCGAGCTCCTTTCGCAGGGCGGCATCAACCTCGGGGTTGCGCTCATCCATGATGCCCTTCACCGAAAAACGCAGCAGCTGCCAGCCTTCGTAGCTGATGTAGCCGGCAATGGCAAGGCTCACAATCACATCAATATAAATCCAGCCGGTAAAGTGGATGATGATGAGCGCCGTAACGACGCCACCGCTGGTCCATACGTCCGTAAGCGTGTGTTTGCCGTTGCTCACGGCGATCATGCTGCCGTGCGCCCTGCCCACGCGCAGCACGTAGGTGCCGAGCAGCAGGTTTATGAGCGCCGCCCCGATCAGCATAATCAGGCCGGTCCCCATGTTTTGGATTACGATGCCGGTAATCAGGCTTTGTACCGCGTAGTACACGATGGTGAGGGCCGCCGCGAGAATGATGGCGCCCTCGGCCCCGACCGAAAGCAGCTCGATGCGCTCATGCCCGTAGTGATGGTCGTCGTCGGCGGGCTTCAGGCTCAGGTAGTAGCCGTACACCACGAAGCCGACTGCAAAAATGTGCACTACCGATTCGAGCGAATCCGACAGTGCCGCCGAAGACCCGGTTACGACGAATGCGCCGATTTTGAGGGAAAGGGACACGGCTGAAACGGCAAGGCTGAGCAACAGCGCCCGCTTTACCGGATCGGAAGCCTGCGGGATGCGGATGTTTATACCCAATGTTTTTTTGGTTTTAGGGTGATGCGGTTCGGGGTGGTACTAACGAAGGATACTGAATCCTGCAAATTAGCCAATCTGCCCGTGAGATGACAGAATGTAAACTTCCTGGAAAGCTAAACAGGCCGACCGGAAGGTCTCCGGACAGCCTGTCATTGGATCAGCGGTTATGAATTAGGGATCTCTCAGACCCCGATCAGGTAGGCCACAAGGTAAAAGTAGAGCCCGAGGCCGGTGAAGTCTTTGATGGTGGTGATGAACGGATCGGCTCCGGGCGCGTGGTCGAAACCGAGCTTAAGCAGGATGAAAGGCAACAGAAACCCGAGCAGGGTTGCGACGGGTACCACAACAGCGAGGCCGATTCCGACAGCAAGGCCGATCTCGGGGATGCCGTTGGGGGCACCCTGCCAGAACCAGGCCACCAAGCCCCCGATGAGGCCGAGCGCAACGCCCATTACAGCTCCGATGGATACTTCCCGCCCGATGTGGCTGAACATGCGGTTGGTATCAATGTGGCCCAGCGCCAGTCCACGGGCAAAGATGGTGGACGACTGCGTGCCCACATTTCCGCCCATATCCATGAGTACGGGGATGAAAATTGCGGCAACCAGTACGGCCTCGAGTACTTCCTCGAAGTAATCGATCACACCGCCAACCAGAAAACCGCCGGCGAGGGTAACAAACAGGAACATCATGCGCAGCCGGATGGGGTACCAGATGCTGCCTTTGAGCAGTTTGCTGCTGTTCACCAAATCCCTTTCACGCTCCTTGTCCCGGTCGCTGCGGCCGGCGATACCGGCTTTCTGAAACATGGTTTCGGAAGTTTCCTCCTCAATCACCTGCATGGCATCGTCGAAAGTAACGATACCGACGATGCGTGCCTGACGGTCGAGCACAGGTATGGCGAGCAGATCGGCTTCCTTGAGCATGCGGGCGGTTTTCTGATCGGACTCATCCGCAAAAACGCTCACGAAATCGGTCGCCATAAGGGCGCTGATTTTCTCGTGCTTGTCAGCCGTGATGAGCTGACGCAGCGAAACCGTGCCAATCAGGCGGCGCTGCGCATCAATCACGTAGGCGTAGTAGATGGTTTCCTTTTCCGGCGCCTCGAACCTGAGCTGATCAAGAGCCCTTTCTGCCGTAAGGTCAGCGGTGATCACAGCATAGTCGGTGGTCATGATCGCACCGGTTGTGCCCTCTTTGTAAGAAGACAGCTTCAGGATATCTTCGCGCTCGGTTTGTGCGAGCTGTTTGATGATTTCCTTCCGTTTGTTTTCCGGAAATGATTTGAGCAGATCCACCCGCTTATCATGCGGCATTTTCTCAACAAGCTGATAAATAAAAGCGATGGTTTGTGTTGAGAGAATTTCATACTCAACGTCCTCATCGAGTATTTTAAGCAGGTCGAGCTGTGCGTTTTTGCTCAGGGATTTGAAAATCCGGACTTTGTTTTGGGTTTCAAGCTGAAGGATGAACTCGGCAATGTGGGCCGGATTCAGGTTTTCGAGCAGGCTGGCAAGGATGTCATTATCCCCGTCGCGAAGGGCCTGCATCAGCTGGGTTGAGATGGTTTGATCTAAGGTCATTTTTTTTCAGATGTTTTGGGCGTACGAATCCCGGGCGGGTTGCACGCATTTTTTTAAAAGGAAAGATTCACACAGTGCTGCTTTAACCGGGAACCAGAAATAGTGCAGCTTGTCCTGCCGGCAGATGCCGGGATTCAGTCATTCACTAAATGGCTTTTATTACTTTTTCTGCCGATAATTTAAGTTTAGCGGTCAAAAAAAGCCGGCTTAGTGTGAAACACTGAATCCCGCATCATGCTGCGGAATACACCGCAGCTTTAGTTACCGGTGGTTTCGGCTATTTTACCAGAGACTGTCCGGCGTGAAGGCGATGCCTATATTCAAGCCCGGGAAGTCGA
>NZ_JAIUMX010000159.1:0-6470 GCF_022565315.1 Cyclonatronum sp.
GCGCTGGATTGGCTGCGGGTTGGCGTGTTTGCTGTTTTGTGGGCATTTCGGAGTTCAGAGGCTGTTCTTTTCCAGCGTCTGAGAAACAAAAATCCGCGCAAATCCGGCCCAATCCGCAAAATCCGCGGCCCATCCACGCCCCGATGCGCGCAATTCCCCTCTCGAGAGGGGTGCCCGGGTGAGCGCAGCGAACAGGCGGGGTGTGACCGCACCGATGCCGGATCTCACCCCGGCTGACACGGAAGGCGGCAAACGGCCACAGTGCTTTTGGGCGGCACCGCTCGCATCCCCCCCTTTGCGCCCTTGCTGCTTTGCGCGAAAAAAATCCGCGCAAATCCGGCCCAAATCCGCGGGCCATCAGTGCGTACCGGCGTAAGCTGGCGAAAAGTTGTAGCGTTTATAGCGTTTGAGAGGTATATTAAGAACAAAACCACTTCCAATTAGCCACATAGTTTCAATTTTAACTTCAACATCTTGCTCAATGAAACACCGGATTGAAGCCACGGAAATCAGTTCTGATATGATGGATCAGCTTAAAAAGCTGCTTCGGCCTGAGGGCGGGAGGCTGCATCTGCTTGCTGAACATGATAATCAAAAGACTCCGCTGCCGGAGCCGTTGACACAGCTGCTGTGCGGCCTGATCGGTTTGCTGGAGCAGGGACATTCCGTCACCCTTTTAGCCGATGCTAAACCGCTGAGCTCACAGCAGGCAGCGGATTATCTGGGGGTTTCGAGGCAGCATCTGGTGAACCTGCTTGAAGACGGCGTCATACCCTACCACAAGGCGGGTACGCACCGGAGGGTGAAACCGGAAGACCTTCAGGCGTTTGCGAAGCTGCGGGATGCTGAAAGGCGCGGTACGCTTGATGCGCATTTTGATGCGGTGAATGAAGCCGGGAAATATGACAGCAGCTATACCGGAAGCAAAGATGCGGAAAGGGCCTGAGCGGGTTTTGCCGGATGCCTGTGTGATGCAAATTTTGCTGTTTGTGATCTTCTGCTGCGTCTTGGCGAACAACCGGCACTGATCGCCCCTTTTTGGTCAGAACAAATCCTTCAGGAAGTGTACCGTACGCACACCCATGCTTTGCGTGGGAAAACGAACTGGCAGCTACCTTCCAGAATGCGGTCCGCAAGGCTTTTCCGCATGCGATGATTACGGGACACGACCCGCTCATTCCGCTGATGACAAATCATCCGAAAGACCGGCATGTGATGGCGGCAGCAGTGCACGTCAGGGTGCCGGTGCTGCTCACATTTAATCTGAAGGATTTCCGCCTGCCCGAACCTAAGACGTACCCTGATCTTTTTCAGGTTAAGGTGATGCATCCGGATGCATATCTTTGCAAATGCTTTCGGCAGAATCCCGAATTGGTTCGCTTGCGGCTGCATGAGATCGCCACCCGAAGGAAAACGGATTTTGCGGAAGCCGTGCGCTACCTTGGTAAAGCGCTGCCCCGTTTTTCGGAAGAAGTCATTGGGTCAGGGGCCTAAAAGTTTTTTTACTTACGATCCGGAAACAATCCGCAAAAAACGGAATCAATCGGCCTGTTGTCCACACCTGAAATCCACCCCATGCCGTCTCGATCGCTTCTCATGTGTAACGCACCCTTCAAAGACAAAAAGGCCGGTCGTACCGGCAGCCCCCCCCGAAGCATCATGTGAGAGAACCCCGAAGCCGGGACCTGCCCCGAACATGGCCCGGCCGTCGCGGCAAAGACCTGACAGGTTTCCAAAACCTGTCAGGTCTTTGCCCGTTTCGGAGTCCGAATCAGGCCCCGTACCCCATGAACAGACACGGGATTCAGCACGGGCCATGGGGGGCGACAAACCTCCAGGGTTTCAAAAACCTTGGAGGTTTTAACTACGCGATCGCCCACCATTTTTGTTGCATCGATCCGCACCAATCCGCGGGCCATAGATTCAGGGTGTTTTCCTGATGAATGATTTCGCCGCAAAATGGATTATTTGTTCAAACAATTAATTTCCAGCTCATCCTAATTCTTAACTCACATTATTATGAGTACCCTTCATAACCCGCAGCATCTTTTTCATACCGGCAGCAGCATTGCCGATGCGGAGCGCATCGTGCTGATGGTGCATGGTCGCGGGGCATCCGCGGAGAGCATTCTCACCCTCGCGCAGGAATTCAATGTGGTGGATGCGGCCTTCATCGCGCCGCAGGCCACCAACAACACCTGGTACCCCTACTCTTTTATGCGGCCTACGGATGAAAATCAGCCGTGGCTCGATTCGGCCCTCAGCAGCCTGAAATCCATCACGGACGATCTGCTGTCGCAGGGCAAGCGCCGCGAGCAGATTGTAATTCTCGGGTTTAGTCAGGGTGCCTGCCTTGCTACCGAATTTACGGCCCGCAATGCGGGGCGCTGGGGCGGGGTCGTAGCCTTCAGCGGCGGACTCATCGGCGACCGCATCCGGCCGGAAACCTACTCCGGCGACTTTGCCGGTACGCCGGTCTTTCTTGGCTGCAGCGACAACGATTTCCACATCCCCGAAAGCCGGGTACACGAGTCGGCGAAGCAGCTCGAAACCCTCGGTGCCTCGGTCGAAACCATCATCTACCCGGGCATGGGGCACACTATTATTATGGATGAAATCCTGAAGGCGCAGAAAATTATCGACCGGGCGGGGTGATGTCCTGATCACCCGGACGACAGCACGGCTTCCCGGGCGAATCCGCCCGAAGCTGTCCGTCAGCCAAATCTGCAGAGCCGCGATGACTCGCGTCTCTGCCGCGTCGGCGACCCTCACAACCACGTCCACCACCAGTAACGGGCCGCGATACCGAGGCCAAAAATGCGGATGAAGCCGGCGGTGACACCGCCTCCTGAAGACGATTCGGCTTCGAAGCGCACACATCAAAAAGCAAGGGACATGCCGCCGATTTGGGATTTTTCACAAGCAATGCAGACCGTGATGTGCACGGAGTTCCCCCTAAAAAAAACGAACGCTGCAATCACACGGGCTGCCGGGATCAGGCTGGCCGGGCGGCTGACGGATTTGCGCATCTTATAATAGCGCTTCCAACGGGTGTAGCGCGGCGTTTCGGCTCAGAATCGCACGATGCTGCGCGTATGCTTCGATTTTACTTTCAGGAAGTGAAAAAATTGGGTATATTCTGATATTCGTATTAGAATAATGATTTAACTTTTTTACTGCTATGTTCAACAATACCCCTTCTGCTGCTGACCTTCCTTTTTTGACCGACGACGCCCCCCGCTGCTACCGCGATTTTAAGGGCGGTACCTGGAATCATGAAATTGATGTCCGGGATTTTATCCAGAAAAATTACACGCCCTTCACGGGGGATGGCCGCTTTCTGGCCGGTCCTACCGACAACACCCGCCTGCTTTGGGAGCAGGTGCTCATCCTGATGAAAGAAGAGCGCCGCAAGGGCGTGCTTGATGCCGATACCGAAGTGGTTTCGGGCATTACCTCGCACAAGCCCGGCTATATTGATCAGGATTTGGAGCGCATCGTGGGGCTGCAGACTGAGAAGCCCCTGAAGCGCGCCCTTATGCCGTTTGGCGGCTTCCGTATCGCAAAAAATGCGCTGGAGAGCAACGGCTATCAGATTTCTGAAGAAACCGAGAAGGCCATCACCGGCCTGCGCAAGACCCACAACGACGGCGTTTTTGATGCCTACACCCCCGAAATCCTGAAAGCACGGAAGAGCGGAATCGTTACCGGTCTGCCCGATGCCTACGCCCGCGGGCGCATCATTGGGGATTACCGCCGCGTTGCGCTTTACGGCACGGCCCGCCTCATTGCGGACAAGCAGGAGCAGCGCGCTTCGCTGGAAGCCGCAAGCCTGAGCGAAGAGATCACGCGTCTGCGGGAAGAGCTGGGCGAGCAGGTGAAAGCGATTCAGGAGCTGGAAGAAATGGCGGCGAGCTACGGTTTTGATATCAGCCGCCCCGCCGAAAACGCAACCGAAGCCGTGCAGTGGCTGTACTTCGCCTACCTCGGCGCCACCAAAGAGCAAAACGGCGCGGCCATGTCGCTCGGACGCGTTTCTACCTTCCTCGACATTTATTTTGAGCGCGACCTTAGCGAAGGCACCCTCACCGAAGCCGGCGCACAGGAGCTGATCGACCATTTTGTGATGAAGCTCCGCATGATCCGCTTCATGCGCACGCCCGACTACAACGAACTTTTCTCCGGCGACCCCACCTGGGTTACCGAAGCCATCGGCGGCATGGGCGTTGACGGCCGTACGCTGGTGAGCAAAACCGCCTTCCGCATGCTGCAAACCCTGCACAATTTGGGTCCGGCCCCCGAGCCGAACCTCACGGTGCTGTGGAGCGACAAGCTGCCCGACGGCTTCAAAAACTTCTGCGCGGAAACCTCGATCCGCACCTCGTCGCTGCAGTACGAAAACGACGACCTGATGCGCGGCTACTGGGGCGACGACTACGGCATCGCCTGCTGTGTTTCGGCCATGCGCCTGGGCAAGCAGATGCAGTTTTTCGGTGCCCGTGCCAACCTCGCCAAGACCCTGCTCTACGCCATCAACGGCGGACGCGATGAGATCAGCGGTGAGCAGGTGGGTCCGATGCTTGCGCCGATTACCAGCGAGCGCCTCACCTGGGATGAGCTCATGCCCCGCTTCGAAGCCATGAGCGAATGGCTGGCGCAGGTGTACATCAACGCGCTCAACATCATCCATTTCATGCACGACAAGTACTACTACGAGCGCCTCGAAATGGCCCTGCACGACCGCGATGTGATGCGGACCATGGCCTGCGGCATTGCGGGGCTTTCGGTAGTGGCCGATTCCCTCAGCGCGGTGAAGTACGCCGATGTGCGCATCATCCGTGATGCGCGCGGCCTGGCCGTCAATTTCGAAACCACCGGCGAGTTCCCGACCTTCGGCAACAACGACGACCGTGTGGACGGCATCGCGCGCGACCTGGTGAAGAGCTTCATGAACAAGCTTGCCAAGCAGCCGACCTACCGGAACGCCATCCCCACGCAATCGGTGCTCACCATTACCTCCAACGTGGTGTACGGCCTCAAAACCGGCAGCACGCCTGACGGACGCAAAAAGGGCGAGCCTTTCGCGCCGGGTGCCAACCCGATGCACGGCCGCGACCTGAACGGCGCCGTTGCGAGCATGATGAGCGTGGCCAAAATGCCGTACGAGTACGCGCAGGACGGCATCTCCTACACCTTCTCTATCATCCCCAAAGCGCTGGGGCGCAGTGAGGAAGACCGCGTTGGCAACCTCACCGGCCTGCTCGACACCTACTTCGGGGCCGGCGGACACCACATTAACGTGAACGTATTCGACCGCGAAACCCTGCTTGATGCCATGGAGCACCCCGAGCAGTACCCGCAGCTTACGGTACGCGTGAGCGGCTACGCGGTGAACTTCAACAAGCTCACCCGCGAGCAGCAGCTCGACGTCGTAACCCGGACCTTCCACGGCCAAAACTAAGGCCGGGTCCCGGTATCCTTCACCAATTCAGCACAAGGCAAGGCCGGGCAGGCTGCTCCCCGAAACGGAGCGGTCGGCCGGCTGCCCTGCTGCCAAGCACGCCACAAACCTGAACTGACATGGAAAATACGAGCGGCTACCTGCACTCGGTGGAATCGGCTGGTACCCTCGACGGGCCCGGGGTTCGTCGGGTGCTTTTTTTACAGGGCTGCCCCCTCAACTGCCTGTACTGCCACAACCCGGATGCGCGGCCTTTCCGCTGCGGGCAGAAAACCGACGCCTTCACGCAGCTGCGCGAAATAGCGCGCTACCGCGACGTGTTCCGGCGCACCGGCGGCGGCGTAACCCTCTCCGGCGGCGAACCGCTGAGTCAGCCGGCCTTCGTGAAAGCCATCTTTGAAGGCTGCAAGCGCATGGGCGTGCACACGGCCCTCGACACCTCCGGCTACACCGGCTGGCGCGCCGACGACGAACTGCTCGGCAACACCGACCTGGTGCTGCTCGACATCAAGCACATCCGCCCGGAAAACTACAAGCAGCTCACCGATGTGGCCCTGCAGCCCACCCTCGACTTTGCACAGCGGCTGGCCGGTCTCGGCGTCCCCGTTTGGCTGCGGCACGTGCTCGTGCCCGGCTACACCGATCACCCCGACTACCTGGCCGAACTCGCAGCCTTCGCGGCCACCCTGCCCAACATTGAGCGCGTCGAAATCCTGCCCTTCCACAACATGGGCCGCTACAAATGGGAGCAGATGGGCCTCAGCTATCAGCTGAACGACACCCCCGAGCCCGACGCTGCCGCCGTTGAAGCCGCCCGCAGCCATTTCAGCGCGCACGGCATGCCGGTTTTCTGATTTTATTTTTTTGTATGATGAGGACGGCTTTTGTTTCGGGTGATGGCATCCCAAACCGAAACCCGCTCCGAGCGTTGCCCAAACCCTGATTTTAACCTTATCCCGACCTTGTTCTCTTTTCTTGACCGCAAACACACGGTTGCAGGCCCCGACCA
>NZ_JAIUMX010000160.1:0-6452 GCF_022565315.1 Cyclonatronum sp.
CACCTCCCCCGCTGCAAAACCCGCTTCTTAACATTTTCACCGAAAATGCCTATTTTACAGAACTGAAATTGAACCGATAGTATTAACCCGCTCAAAAACAATATTATGGCAAAAGAATATGATGTAGTTGTGATAGGTACCGGCCCCGGCGGATATGTGGCGGCCATCCGGGCCTCACAGCTTGGCCTCAAAACCGCAGTTATTGAAAAAAGAGATTTAGGGGGCGTTTGCCTCAACATCGGCTGTATCCCTACCAAAGCATTATTGAAATCAGCCGAAACCTTCGAAAAAATTTCACACGCTTCCGAGTACGGCCTCGAAGTCGGCGATGCCAAAGTAAACTTCCCCAATGTAATCAAGCGCAGCCGCGGCGTGGCTGATAAAATGAGCAAGGGCGTTCAGTTCCTCATGAAGGCCAACAAGGTTGATGTCGTGCGCGGCAAGGGCCTCCTCGCCGGTAACGGCGAAGTGAAGGTGGTGGATGACAGCAATAAGGAAACCGACCGCCTCAAAGCAGAGCACATCATCATCGCTACCGGTGCCCGCAGCCGCGAGCTGCCGAGCCTGAAATTCGATAACGAAACCGTTATCAACTCCGAGCGGGCGATGAAGCTCGAAAAGCAGCCCAAGAAACTCGTAATCGCCGGTGCTGGTGCTATCGGTGTTGAGTTCGCCTACTTCTACCACACCATCGGCACGGAAGTAACCATCATTGAGCTTCAGAAGCACATCGTGCCCGCTGAGGACGAAGATGTGAGCAAGGAACTCGCCAAAATCTACAAGAAAAAAGGCATGAACATCATGACCGAAAGCTCTGTGGAAAAGGTCGTCAAAAAAGGCGACGGCGTTGAAGTTACCGTTAAGACCAAAAAGGGTGAAGAGAAAATCGAAGCCGATATGGTGCTTTCAGCGGTTGGCGTTGTGGGTAACGTTGAAGGCATCGGCCTCGAAGAAGCCGGCGTGAAAGTTGAAAGAGGCGCTATCGTTGTGAAAGCCAATACCTACGAAACCGATGCCAAAGGTGTGTACGCGATTGGTGATGTCATCGGCGGACCGTGGCTGGCGCACAAGGCTTCGCACGAAGCCATCGAGTGCGTTGAGCGTATTGCAGGGCTCGATCCCATCCCCGTTAACCACAAAAACATCCCCGGCTGTACCTACTGCCATCCGGAAATTGCTTCCGTGGGCCTCACCGAAAAAGCGGCTAAAGAAGCCGGTTACGAGGTGAAAGTGGGCAAATTCCCGTTTCAGGCAAGCGGCAAAGCTTCGGCTGCCGGCGCAACCGACGGCTTCGTAAAGGTCGTTTTCGATGCCAAATACGGCGAATGGCTCGGCTGCCACATGATCGGCGATAACGTTACCGAAATGATCGCCTCACCGGTACTCGCCCGCGATCTGGAAACAACGGGCCACGAAGTGATCGCATCCATCCACCCGCACCCGACCCTGAGCGAAGCGGTGATGGAAGCTGTTGCCGAAGCCTATGGCGAAGGCGTACACCTCGGCACGCCGCCTAAAAAATAAAGCTGTATTTCATCTGCGGTTATTTTAGGGTGATGTGCCCCCAAACCGCAGGCAGAGTTCAGGCCGGCTTCTCCGCATCGGAGTGGCCGGCTTTTTTTTGTATGAATGAAGGGTCCGGCGGCATCTCCCCTTGATTCTCTCCTAAAAATGATGCACTATTGTAAGACGCTAACAATCGACTGAACAGGAACTTAACCGGGGAACACCATGCAAATCAAAGAAATACTGAAAGTGAAAGGCTCCGATGTGTACAATATCGCTCCCGATGCAACGGTCTATGATGCCGTAAAGCTCATGTCGGATCTGAACGTAGGCGCGCTGCTGGTCATGCGCGACCGCAAAATGGCGGGCATTATTACGGAGCGCGATTACCGCAATAAAATCATCCTCAAAGGCCGTGCCTCGAAGGATACGGCCGTGCAGGAAATTATGACCTCTGAGGTGTTTTGTGTGAAGGAAACCGAGACGGTGGACAGCTGCCTGCAGATCATGACCGACAAGAAAATACGGCACATCCCGGTGATGAACGACGACGACAGCGTAGCCGGCATGGTTTCCATCGGCGACCTCGTGAAGGCCGTGATTCAGAAACAGAAGGTGGAAATTTCAACGCTGAAGAGCTACATCTACGGGGAGTCGCCGTTGTAGCGATTTTGCCGAATTTAGCAGCAGAAAGCTTACAAATTTGGTAGATTACAAAACTGCCGGACTGAAACGCAGCCTGAAGTATTTCCAAAAAACAGACCGGCTTTTTTTCGCTACTATTCACTAACTGATTTTTATCTGCTATGCTTGAAACCTGGGTTCTGATTCACCTGATCGGTGTTTTTTTTATTTTCATGGCGCTGGGCGGCACGTTTGTGCACGTGATTAACGGCGGCACCAAAGAAAACAACAAATGGGCCAAAGGCCTCGCTGCCATGCACGGCGCGGGACTGCTGGTCGTTCTTGTTTTCGGCCTTATGGGCCTTATCTCTCTGGGCGTAAAACCCTCTGAGTTCAACATGTACGTGTACCTCAAACTGCTCATCTGGCTGTTTCTGGGCGCCTCACTCACCATCCCGTACAAAGTAGAAGGCAGCGCCAAGCTGCTGATGTTCGTGATTCCGCTGCTCGCAGCCGTATCAACCTATATCGGCCTGAACTATATGATGCGGGTGTAAGGCTCGCTTTTCAACTAAGAAGGAACAAAGCCCCGGTGTACGCACATCGGGGCTTTGTTGGTTTTATATCCCGGATTCATTTCAGGCAGTACGACAGGCCGGGAAACGCAAGCCGGAAAGAGAATCCAAAAACGCGATGATGAAGACTCCGGGATTTTGCCTCTTTGTTAATGTGCCGTATATCTTTAAAAAATCCGCGCAAATCCCGCCCGATCCGGAAAATCAGCGTGCCATACACCGGGGCGTATTCCGGTGAAGGAGATCCCTCACAAGATATTTTAAAAGATTTTATACCGAGTCCGCTGTTCAGGCTTCGATGCACTCATCCCAAATTCAAAGTGTTAGGGATGACAAGAGGGTTGGGGCTGAAGCTTGCTCTGGTTTCGGCTGTCGCCGCTTCCCGGTAGGGAAGCCACATAGGTAGAAAACCGACCGCCTCCCCACAATTACCGGAGCAGCGCAGCTGCGATGCGACCGGCGGAGCCATCGGAACGTAAACAACCCCCAAAAACCCCAACGTGTCATCTCGAACAGCGTGATAGGGCATTGGGTTTGTCGAAGGCTAAAAAGGTAGTCAAAGCCGCAAATTTTTCGAAGCCTCATGTGAGAGATCTCCACAGTTTGAAAAGTATGTCAGTACGTCAGCGTATAAGTGTGTCACTAATAGTTTGGCTTATAACAACTTACCTCTCAGTTTTGAACTTTAAATATCTGCGTCATTGCTCCTTAGTGTGAGAAAAAAATCCGCGCAAAATCCCGCCCGATCCGGAAAATCAGCGTGCTATAACAGGCCCAGCAGCCGGCTCCTTCAGTCCTCCCCGTAATGCTGCCGGATTGTGCTCCACTCGGGGCTGCTGATGAAATCGAGCAGCACGGTGTTTACTGCATTCCGGTAGGGGGCGCCCAGCGGCAGGGCGATGCCGTAGTACTGATCGTTGAAGGTGCGCGGCAGCACCTGCACCTCGTTCCGGAAGTGCCGGTCGGTTTCGAAGCGGACGATGGGCGCATCGTGCACAAAAGCGTCGATGCGGCCGTCCCTCACGGATTCCAGCCCCTCACGGATGCTGCCGTAGGTCGTAAACCGGATGCCGCGCTCTTGCAGCATGCCCACGGTCGCTGAGCCGGCAAGCACGCCGGTACGGACAAACGGCAGGTCTTCGGGTCCGCCCACCTTGCTGTCAAGCTGCGAAACAGTAAGGCTCGACGCAATTGAGGCCGTAAAGAACGAAATCACAATTACCCCGGCAAACATCCAGATAAAACCGACGATGCGGCCGCCGAGGGTACGGGGTGATTTATCGCCGTAGCCCACGGTTGTCATGGTAACGGCTGCCCACCAGAAGCCGGCCCCGATGCCTTCTGATGTGCTGCCGCCAAATTCTTCCTCATTGCCCCGGCGCTCGAAAACCCAGACGAGCACCCCCCAGAACAGCAGTACTCCGAGCAGCAGCGCGAGTATAAACAAAAACTCCGGGCTAAACACGGCCAGAAAAGCCTGCCACACGCCCCGGGGGGTATAGCCGGTTGCGATACCGAGGCCGGTTATATAAAACGGATGCGTGAAATCGACAGCTTCTTCCCGCTCCGAAGTAATGGTTAGGGCGGCGGCCGCGGCAAAAAGGCTGCCGTCTTCAACACCGAGCAGCAGGCCTTCGATATCGCGGGTTTCATAGCGGAACGGGATTTCGAGCTCCGCTGCGATGTGCTCCCACAGGCTGATGGTAATGCCCGAGAAGGAGCCGTCTTCCTCCTCAATCACAAAAGGCGGGGCAATGCGGATGCCGATCACGACCTCATCATCTGTTCCGGTTGCTGTCTGGATCGCGTGTGAGGGTTGCGGGAGCAGAAAGGAGACTACCAACACAAAAAGAAGGGGGAGCTGACCGGGAAATCGCATCATCATAAAATAAAATTAGAAAAAGGGCAGATATCCCGGTGAAGTTGTGGAATCAGGGCTGAAATTGCAACCGTGATCAGGTTTTTGTGCGGCTTTCAAAACGAGTTGTGGAAATAAAACGCAGGTTTTACTAATGAAAGGATGCTTTTGAGCAGTACAACTGCTGTCAGGATGCCACTTACAAGTTTATAACTACCACTTAAAAAAAGGATCTTCGCATTTACATAACTATAAGGTAGTTTCTATCCACAATTATTGAGTAATAAAATCAATAACTTATCATTAAGTATTAACAAATATTATGTTTAAATATCTACAGACTGAAGCTGTGCTGCTTGTTATGACGGCCGTGCCTTTTTCAGCAGCGGCACAAGGAAATTTCTTTCTTGATTCGAACGGTGTAACCATTAAATGCACCGGAGCCACTCCAGGCGAAACCGGAACCGTAAACGGCGTGGAATACGAGGCCGTTGACCGCGATTTGTTAATTCAGCGAATTGCCGATGAAGCTGACCTTACTGTTGTTTGTACTACGCCGGTAGTCACGTTAGAATCCATTTTTAACAACAACTCATCCTTCAATCAGGACATCAGTAGCTGGGATGTTAGTAATGTTACCTCGCTTTTTCAGGCATTCAGAAACACGAGCTCTTTTACACAAAGCCTGAGCGCATGGGATGTTAGCAATGTAACCGATATGGGGGGTGTATTTATCAACAGCGCATTTAACGGAGATATCAGCAACTGGGATGTAAGCAATGTGACATGGATGTTCGGTATGTTTAATGAGAGTGTTTTTAATCAGGATATCAGTGGCTGGGATGTCAGCAATGTTACGAATATGCAACAGCTATTCCGCTTGAATGCCAACTTCAATCAGGATATCAGCAACTGGGATGTGAGTAATGTCACCGACATGAGATTCATGTTTAGCAATGCAACTTCTTTCAATCAGGATATCGGTAACTGGGATGTCAGCAGTGTCACTAATATAGATTACATGTTTCTCGGAGCCACAGCCTTTAATCAGGACATCAGCAACTGGGATGTAAGCAACATAACCAAAATGCAGGCCGTGTTTGCTGGCGCAAAATCATTCAATCAGCCTTTAGATAGCTGGAACGTTGGAAGTGTTACTGCCATGACGGATATGTTCATTTATGCAGAGGCCTTTAATCAGCCCCTGAACAGCTGGGATGTAAGCAACGTAACTGTTATGGTCCGTATGTTTGCTGGCGCAACATCATTCAATCAGCCCCTGAACAGCTGGAATGTGAGCAGCGTGACGAATATGTTTCGAATGTTCTTCGATGCAACGGACTTTAATCAGGACCTGAACAGCTGGGATG
Organism: Cyclonatronum sp.; assembly: GCF_022565315.1. Taxonomy (NCBI): domain Bacteria; kingdom Pseudomonadati; phylum Balneolota; class Balneolia; order Balneolales; family Cyclonatronaceae; genus Cyclonatronum; species Cyclonatronum sp. The sequence goes on from NZ_JAIUMX010000160.1 coordinate 5,934, forward strand.
TAAGCAGCGTAACCAACATGGAGGAAATGTTCCGGAACGCCGCAGCTTTTAACGGGAATATCAGTGCATGGAACACCTCTTCTGTAGAAACCATGACCTTCATGTTTTCCGGTGCAACGGATTTCAATCAGGCTATTGGCGGATGGAATATGAGCAACGTAACAAGCATAGCACAGATGTTCAACGGGGCATCTTCCTTTAATCAGGATCTTAACAATTGGGATATCAGTAATATAACAATGCTTACCGCAGTATTTGCTAACCCAACTTGCAGCTACCCGCTGCCAACATCATCAATTTCAACTGCTTGGCTTTTTTCGGGTGTCGGTTTGTGTACTACGGATTTCCGTTTTACGAAGGGGTAGTTCCGGTAGCCCAGCGCCTGGTAGATCTGCTTCACTTTTTCCCGGGGCTGGGTACACCGTCTCACCGAGATAGTCTTGTCAAAACTGTTCTGACCGTAGGTCGTAATCACCTTTTGGGTGTTGGTGATTCGTACAAGCTCTGTCCAGCTGTGGG
>NZ_JAIUMX010000161.1:0-6390 GCF_022565315.1 Cyclonatronum sp.
CCGATTATTATAAGGAAGCGTTCAAAGCCGACAGCGTTTTTTATGATGATAAGCTGGAACTGGTTTTCAGAAAACGCAAGCCGGAAACGGTGTACTGCAACGGGGAAGCGGAAGCGCAGTTTGTTTCAAATTTCGGACTAAAGACCGACTCGGTAACCCTTCCGGAGGCGCTGGCCTACTGCCGGAGTATCAAGACCGACCGTGAGCTTGAACTAATGCGGCGGGCTTCCAAAGCCGCAAGCGAGGCGCATCTGATCGCCATGAAACGCGCCCAAACCGCGGAATGGGAGTATGAGGTTAAGGCCGATTACGAACATCACCTGATAAAGCAGGGGATGCTGCACCATCCGTACAACGGCATTTTTGCTTCCGGCAAAAACAGCGCCATTCTGCATTATGTAGATAATTCGCGCCGCATCCCCAAAGGGAGCCATTTCCTGATTGATGCCGGCGCCGAATACAAAGGCTACGCAGCGGATATCACCCGCACCTTCCCTGTCAGCGGGAAATTTGACGGCGTTTTTGGAGATTTATACCGGATCGTGCTTCGTGCCCTCGCGGAAACTACGAGCGGTGCGCGCCCCGGCATTAAGATGGAGGACCTGCACCTGCATGCCTGTCAGGTGATCCTCAGCGGACTCAAAGACCTCGGCCTGGTCCACGGCAGTATCGACGATATGATGCAGGTGAACCTTTTTGCCCTGTTCTTCCCGCACGGGCTGGGTCACTTTCTCGGGCTCGACACCCACGATGTGGGCGGCTACCTCAAAGGCATCGAGCCGATCGACCGGCCCGGCCTGCGGTTCCTGCGCGCACGCCGCACGCTTGAGAAAGGCATGGTGGTCACCATAGAGCCGGGCCTCTACATGATTCCCGCGCTGCTCGAACCCGCCTTCAGCGACCCCAAGCACAAGCCCTTCCTGAATGAGTCCAAACTCCGCGGCCTGCTCGACTTCGGCGGCATCCGCATCGAAGACAACCTCGTGATCACCGAAACGGGCTACGAGAATCTCACCAATGTGCCAAAAAAGCCGGAAGAGATTGAAGCGATACTTTCTTAGCAGTATGTCAGTATTTCAGTGTGTCAGTGTGTCGCTTGTTTTTTGATTTTATTGCGGTTGCATTGGCACAATACGGCTTTGCGTTTTTTGCAACTTTGGGTCTTTGCGGCTTTGCGGCTTTGCGTGAAATAAATCTGCGTAAATCTGTGGGCCGTCAACTACGCTTCGTGAACTTCGCGCTCATCCTTTGCGGGCTTCGTGGTAAATCTGCCACTGTTGTCTGAACACGAAGGGCGCGAAGGTTTACGCGAAGGACGCAAAGGGTAAGGTTTGATTAACTGCGGTCAGCGGTCTGCGGTCTTCAGTCAATCAAACAAAAATCCGCCCGATCCATGTGCCGTCAACTACGCTTCGCGAACTTTGCGCTCATCCTTTGCGGGCTTCGCGGTAAATCTGGCTCTGTTGTTTGAACACGAAGGGCGCGAAGGTTTACGCGAAGGACGCAAAGGGTAGGGTTTAGCGGTCTGCGGTCTGCGGTCTGCGGTCAATCAAACAAATATCCGACCGAACCCTGGGCCATTTTTTGGCGGCAGGGCTGGCTTAGGGGATTTCTCACATTACGCTTCGGTCATTTTCCTGCTTCTCCCGCCTGTTATCCTTCGGTGAGCTCCTTCCACCTGATAAGCGTTCGAAATGACATGGGGCGGGGTTTGGGCTTGAAAGAATCGGCGTAAACCCGCCCGATCCGCGGGCCGTCAACTACGCTTTGCGATCTTTGCGCTCATCCTTTGCGGGCTTCGCGGTAACCCTGGCTCTGTTGTTTGAACACGAAGGGCACGAAGGTTTACGCGAAGGACGCAAAAGGCTAGGTTTAGCGGTCAGCGGTCTGCGGTCTGCGGTCTTCCGTCAATCAAACAAAAATCCGCGTAAATCCGGCCAAATCCGCCAAATCCGCGGGCCATCAATCCGGGCGGAGTTTTTCGAAGATGGCGAGGGCTTCGGGGTTTCGCATGGCGTCGCGGCTTGCCGCTTTTTCGGCAGGGATGCCCTCGAGGATGCGTTTTACCGGCTTCTCCATTTTTTTGCCGCTCAGGGTGTAGGGGATTTCCGCCACTTCGATGATTTCATCGGGCACGAAGCGCGGGGCGATGCGCTCCCGGATATTGACCGCTACCCGGCGGCGGAGGTCGTCGTCGAGGGCTTCCCCCTCCTTCATCACCACAAAAAGTGGCATGTACCAGCTGCCGTCGGGCCGCTCGAGACTCACGATGAGGCTGTCGCGGATGGCCGTTTCCGTTTCAACGGCGCGGTAAATTTCGGAGGTACCGATGCGCACGCCCATCTTGTTGAGGGTCGCATCCGAGCGGCCGTAGATCACGCAGCTGCCCCGCTCTGTTATTTTGAGCCAGTCGCCGTGCCGCCATACGCCGGGGTACATCTCAAAATAGCTCTCGCGGTAGCGCTTCATGCCTTCATCTCCCCAAAACATCACCGGCATACAGGGCATGGGTTTGGCAATCACCATCTCCCCGACCTCTCCGGTTACCGCTTCGCCGGCTTCGTTACGGGCCTCCACTGCGGAACCGAGCAGCCGGCACTGGATCTCGCCCGCGTGCACCGGCAGGGTCGGGTTTCCGCCCACGAAGCTGCTGCAAATATCGGTGCCGCCGCTGGTTGAGTTCAGCTGTATGTGCCGGCCAACCTGCTCATACACCCAGCTGAAGCCTTCCGGGGGCAGGGGCGAGCCGGTCGAGCCTACGGAGCGCAGGCTGCTGAGGTCGTGCGTTTGCGCCGGTCGCATGCCGTTTTTGAGACAGCTCACAAGGTAGGTCGCGCTTGTACCGAAAGTCGTCATGCGGGCCTGAGCGGCGTATTCCCAGAGGATATCGGCCCGGGGCCAGGCCGGGCTCCCGTCGTACAGCACCGCCGTTGCCCCCCGAAGCAGGGCCGCAAGCACCACATTCCACATCATCCATCCGGTGGTGGAATACCAGAAAAAGCGGTCGCCGGGGCGCACATCGGCGTGAAATTCCATGTATTTGAGGTGTTCGAGCAACATGCCGCCGTGTCCGTGCACAATGGGCTTGGGCAGGCCGGTCGTGCCGGAGGAGTACAGCACCCAGAGGGGATGCCCGAACGGCACCGGCTCAAAGTGAAGCTCCGCCGTTTCGCCGTTGCTTGCGGTTGCCGCTGCCCAGTCCGTAAACCGGATGCCGGGCTGCGCCGGGATTTCGGGCCCGCCCTCCAGCCAGAGGATGGTGATGACTTCCCGCAGGCTTTTAAGTTCTGCGATGAGCCGGCTTACCTGCGGACTGCGGTCGAGCTTTTTGCCGTTGTAGGTGTAGCCGTTCACGGCAATGAGCACGACCGGCTCTATCTGACTGAAGCGCTCCGTTACGCTGTCCGCGCCGAAATCGGGCGAGCAGGCCGACCACACCGCGCCTATGCTTGCCGTTGCCAGCATGCCAATGAAGGCGTGCGGACTGTTGGGCAGAAAGCCCGCGACCCTATCGCCGGGTTTTACGCCGCAGCTGCGCAGCCGGGATGCGAGCGCAGCAACCTGCCTGCGAAGCGCAGCCCAGCTTACTTCGGTTTGGGGATGGGTTTCGCTGCGGTAAATGAGGGCCGGGTGCGCATCAGATGCCATGCGGAACACATGCTCGGCAAAGTTGAGCGTGCTGCCGGGGAACCATTCAGCGCCGGGCATCTCCCGCTTGCCGAGTACCGCGGTGTACGGCGTTTTGCTGCTGATGCCGAAATACGTCCAGAGGGATTCCCAGAAGGCTTCGGTTTCGGTGACCGACCATTGCCAGAGGGCGTGGTAGTCATCAAACGCCAGGCCGCGGGTTTCGGCGAGCCAGCGGCAGTAGCGGGTGAGGTTGGCGTTTTCAATCTGCTCAGCATCGGGCTGCCAAAGCAGGGTTCCTTCGTGCACGGAGGTCTTCATCAGTGGGGCGCGTTGGTTAGTGGGAGTCGAATCAGCTAAAAAAGGGAGCGGCCGGTTAGTACGGCTTTCTTCAAAAATAACAGCCCGGGCAGCGCTGAACCGGCTGCAGCGGGAATCCCCGAATATACTGAATCAGCCGTTTTCAGTCCGCATCAATTCCCCTTTATCCTGCGGTTTCGGGTGCAGCCCGGCAATTCAGGCTTTTACTTTGGAAAGTACCGCCAGCCGGAAACACATCCCCCGAAAACAAAAAACCCGGACCTCAGCGCTGCCTTTAGGGTCAGCCCTGAAATCCGGGTTTTAAAGTATAAATTACGCTAAAACTGCGCCTGTTTTACTGTGCCAGCGTTGGCGCGAAAGGCACAGAGGAGTGATGCAAATCAATTTTCAGTTCGCCGGTGGGAAGCTTTACATAGCCAAAGGTGTACTCCACCTTTTTTTCTTCGCCGCTTTCAGTGGTGAAGAAATACTCGCCCATTGCAAAAGCGCGGTCGTTTTCAATATCGATCTGGAAATTATCGAAGCGGACTGCTACCCAGGGCTGCAGGGCGAAGCCGTCGTCTTCATCAAAGGAATCGTTATGGCCGATGAAGTAGGAAAGCGCGCCTTCAAAATCGCCGCGGAAGGGATGCTCGCGGGCGCGGGTAGGCTTAAACATGATGTGGTCTTTCTCGAAGTAATATAGCTTCCTGATGATATCAGAAGTTTTTTCCCTGATCTCATCGAACGGAAGATTTTTGAGTTTGCCGATTTCCACAATCGCGTTTCCCCATTCAAGCTGGGCTTTCTGAACTTCTTTAAGTGTGATCATGCGCTGTAACTTTGGTTCTGCGGTAAGGTTTTAAGAGCGATTACAGCTTAGCCGCTGAAATCGAATACGAATATACGATTTATTTTATAAAGCCTCAATTTGATAAACTTAGATGCCTTAAACCACGGATTTTTCGGTTTCCCACAGAATGCAAAACCGCTTTCAGGGCTCGGGTGGTTTGGTGTAAAACGGATTGGTTTCGTAGGTATCGAGGCGCAGGTAGGTGCGGCTGTACTTCACGTAGTTGTCGGAGTATTGGATGATGGAGGCGAGCTCCTCATCGGTGAGTTTGCGCACGGGTTTGGCGGGGCGGCCCATGCACAGCCAGCCGGAGGGCATCACCTTGCCGGGGGTAACCAGGCTGCCGGCCCCAATGATGCAGTCGGGCTCAATCACGGCCTTGTCGAGCACGGTAACGCTCATGCCGATGAGCACGCGGTCGTGCACCGTGCAGCCGTGCAGCATCACCTGATGCCCGATGGTTACCTGATCTCCGATGATGGTCGGGCCGGTTTGGTTCATCACGTGGATGCAGCTGTTATCCTGTACGTTGGAGCGCTTTCCGATGCGGATGTAGTTCACATCGCCCCGAATGGTGCAGTTGAACCACACGCTGCTCTCTTCGCCCATGTGCACATCCCCGATAATATCGGCGCTGGGCGCGATGAAGTTGGTGGGGCCGTAAAAAGGTTTGCTGTCGAGAAACTGATAGATCATGATTCGCAGGGCTGAAATAATTGGAATTTGAAATCAATCTTTTACCGGCCTAAGATACGGCACCGGCCTTTCAGGGTACAGCAGGAAAGTGCCGCAGGCTTTTTCCGGTCGGGCTCCCGCTTTTTTTGTAACCTCCTGAGGCGCCCGACGCTCTAAGCAGTAAACGCCCGTCTTTACACCCTAACTTCTACCGATATGAATTTTAATGAAATCGCTCCTCTGATCTTAATTCTCAGTTTATTGAGTATTTTTCTGGTGAACCGCATCCTTAAACATAAGGAGCGGCTTGCCATGCTCGAAAAAGGCATTGTCTTTCCGGATGCGCCCAAAGGCGGAAAGAACTTCTTTTGGGCACGACTTGGCTTTGTTGCGTTCGGACTTTTTCTCGGCATATTCATTGAAGATCATTTCATGAATGCTTTTACGGTCTGGCTCGGGGGCTCACTCGCAGGGCTGGGGCTGCTTGTTTCTTACCTCGTTTTTCCGATTGAATCGGCAAGCGACCCCATCACGATACAATCGCAGCCGGATAGTGCAGCAGATGCGAGCCCTGCACCGGTAGCTCCGCTCAGTGGAAAAGCTGAAGGAATCTCGGATACGCCCAAAGCCGCGGAGGAACACAAGAAGCAAAATGAAGGAATTATTGCGCAAACCGAAGCACCCGAAAAAACAGCTGACGTGATTGAAGCCGGCAAAACTTCTGAGCCCGATGCGCAGCTGCACCCCGGCACGGACAACGCTGCCGGCCAAACCTCAAAACCCTGAAAGCAGCTTTACCTCCGGTAAGCTGCCCTGCTGATGCCCGATTCCGAAGCCTACATCGATGCGGTACTTGCCGGCGACCGGGATGCCTTCCGGCACCTGGTGCGCCTGCATAAAGACAGCGCCTGGGGCATCGCCCTCTCCGTGCTGAA
>NZ_JAIUMX010000162.1:0-6332 GCF_022565315.1 Cyclonatronum sp.
ATTTGCCAGGTATCCTCAAAATCCCAGCCGGCAAAGGTCGCCCCGCTGCGCATCTGCGCGCTTGTACGGGCTTCTCCCCCACCCACACTCCAGCCGATACCGGCTGCATCTGCGTCGAAATAGCTGCTGTTCACAACCGTGGAATTATTATTGTCAATGGCAATGAGTCCGCCGCTTGGAGGTACCATTGGTAAGAGAATGCAGTCAATAAAACCGGTTGCAAATATCCGTTCAACCAAATTTGTAAACTGAGAAAAGCCAATGGCACCGCCGCAATAATAGCTTGACTGTATGGCTCCTGTACTGTAGGAATCACGAACAGTTCCTCCGGCAAGGCGGCCGGTAAGCCCTCCTGCAATCTCCAAAGATGCAATAATGGTTCCTGTATTGTAAGAACGCTCTATAAGCGACGAAGCTTCGACAAGGCCCGCAAGCCCCCCTACATTCTGAATGCCCTCCGTTCTGCCCGTAACGCTGCTGTTTTGAATCCATGAATTGGTCATCCGTCCGGTTAGTCCGCCGGTGGCGTAACCCTGTAATGTTCCCGTTACCTCAACCCAAGCCGACGAATGTACATTCTGAATACGTGCATTGCCAAAGGCTTCAGCAGCAATCAAACCTGTAAATTGGGGATTTAAAGCCCGTAAATGCCCGCTTAAACGGAGATTACGAACTTTACCCGAATGGAGTATTCTGAAAAGACCCGCGTTTTGTCCGATACCGGCATCAATATCCACATGAATGTTGTTACCTCCCCCATCAAAATCACCCCTAAATGCCAGACCTGTCATCTGTGTAACGGTAATGTCATTCTGAAGCAGATAAAAGAAACCCGCATCACCGACAATACTCATAAAGTGCGCTTCTTCAGAAATGAGGAAGGGTGATGCTTCGCTGCCGAAACCACCTGCAAAGGGATTAAACAGACCCGGAACCGGGAAAACGGGCGTTTCGGGCGGATCGAACACGTTGTCGTAGGTGAAGGCGCGCAGAAACGGATAGGACTGAAAAACGCTGAGCGTGTTCCACGGTGCATTCTCTCCTTCAAAAACCCAGCCCGCTTCTACGAAATGCGCGCGGGTACGCATTTGAGCGGTTGTGAGGCCGGTACCGCCTGCGCTCGTACTTTGGCCGGAAGTTTGGGTGTCCCAGAAACTATGGTTTACCGAACCTGATGACCGCTGCCCTACAAGACCTCCGGAAAAGGATCCGGTGCAATTAACAAAACCTGATGAGTAAATCCTAAGTAAGGAAGAAGCCAGACTCATAGCCCCGACGGCCCCGCCACAGTTTGACGAAGCATTTACCCTTCCTGTATTATATGAATCACTGACTGTAGCCCTCAAATCGGCTGTTAAACCACCGGCACCGTTATTGCCGCTTGCTGTAACGGTACCCGCATTAAACGATTCCTCAATGCTGCCTCCCCAGGTTCTGCTGCTTATGCCGCCTACATTCAGATAGCCTGTTGTGTTACCCAAAACCGCGCTACGAATAATAACCCCGTCAGTATGGCGGGCTATCAGGCCTCCCGTACCGCTGCCATTCCATGCGTCGTTTCTTGTACCTGTGTTTGTAAGATTAACTTTAGAGATAACATTCTCAATACGGCTGCTCCCTGACATATCCGGTGCTATAAGGCCTGCAAACAAGGCATTATGAAGACTCATGGTTCCGGTAAACCGTAGATCCCGCACCCTTGCCGAACCGCCCAATGAGCGAAATAAGCCAACATAGTCCGTATTTGAAATACTGATATTTACGTCAATCGTTTTACCGTTTCCGTCAAATACACCCGTGAAATTCACACCGGTGACCGCAGTCAGGCTGATATCATTCATCAGAATATAATAGTAGGGAGGCTCGTTGGGGATGGCCAGGAAGTGGGACTGCTCGCTGATCTGATAGGGCGCCTCAGCGGTACCCTCCCCTCCCGCAAACGGAGAAAAATACCCGGGCAGATCTAACTGACTATCGTAATCAAACCATTTCAGAAAAGGGTATGAGGCAAAAATCCCTTCGGAGACACCCCAGATCGCGCCCTCACCTACCAGGCTCCAGCCCGCATTTTCGAAAGGCACACGGGTACGCATATCTTCGCCTGTGAGCCCGGTACCACCGGCACTGCTGGTTTTACCCGTTGCTTCTATATCATAAAAACTGGCTGAAACAGTTGCATTACTTTGACCTACGAGACCACCAGTATTCCATCCGTCACAATTTACCAAACCGGCTGCATAAACCCGTGTGACTGTAATTGGAGATATTGTGCTCGTTACAGCCGCAAAAGCACCTCCACAGTTTGCAAATGCACTTATTGTTCCTGTGCTGAATGAATCAAGGACGGTACCAGCATTCATGGTTGCGGCAATTCCGCCAACCCACCCCCCGTTTGACTGGGCCGTGAGGGTTCCGGTATTAAAGGATCGCTCTATCAGACTGCCTGACCAATTTATTTGGGCAGCAAGGCCTCCGATAGTCCCACCCGAAGGAGCAGATATGCTGCCCATAAATGCTGATTCTCTGATGGTCCCTTCATATAACCTGGCAACTAATCCTCCAATAACACTTGTCGAACCGGCGTTAATTTCAACCCTTGAAATCACCCTGTAGAGCAGGCTGGTATTAAACATATCTGCTGCAACCGATCCGGTAAATGAACCGCCGCTTTGCGTAATACTACCGTCAATAATAAGATTCCGGACTGTTCCATTACCCCGTATCCTTCTGAACAAACCCGTTTCATTAACATTGCCCAGGTTAAAGTTAAGCGTAATCGTATTGCCCGAACCTTCCAGCACCCCGGCGAAAGGTATATTGGTGCGCTGACTGACCAGCACATCGTTGGCCAACAGATAATGGGTAGATGAATTATGGCCAATGTTCTGAACGTGCGCACCGCTTGTAATTACGAAAGGATCTTCGGCGGTACCGGTACCTGACGCGAACATAGGTTCTTCAAGAAGCCCCGGAATCGGGAGGACCGCAGGGCTGCTAAAAGGTTCATTGTAGGAAAGCGAACGCAGTAGCGGATAGGAAGGAAAATCGGGATGCATTTGCCAGATATCATCAAAATCGAATCCTGTAAAAAAGGAGGCCATTCGCATCCGGGCACCGGAGAGGCCCTGTGCAACCGGGTCAGTGAACAAAATGCTTCTGTTCAGGTCATAAAAAACATGCGAAACTGTACCACCGGCACGCTGACCCACAAATCCACCAGATGAAGTCACTGAACAATTTGCTGCTCCAGCGGAATACACCCGCTCAATCACAGCAGCATTGGTTATATATCCAAAGGCACCTCCGCAGCTAATACTCCCGGTTACCGCACCAGTGCTGTATGAATCACGGACTGTACCAGCCTGTGAACCTCCTGTAATTCCACCCGATCCGTTACCACCCGTAGCATGTACATTACCCGTGTTTAATGACTGCTCAATAAGCCCCCCGGTACCAAATCCCGTAATTCCTCCAACCGTCACATTGCCGACAGTGTTTCCGGTACTTACAGTACGAATGATCGTCCCGCCGCTCATTGAGCCCACAATCCCGCCCGTATTACCACCTGATCCGCTCTTCGTAAAATTCACCCGTGAAATCACATCCTCAATCAGGCTGCTTCCGCTCATGTTTCCGGCTACAAGGCCGGAATTATCACCAGATCCTGTGTTGTAAGTTCCGGTAAAGGTCACGTTGCGAACCGTACCGCTGCCGCTCAGGCTGGAAAACAGGCCTGAATTGGTAACATCACCGGCATTCACGCTTACATGGATGTTATGGCCGCCCCCGTTGAAAACGCCGGTCAGGTTAGCGCCCGTCCGCTGGGTTACGGTGATGTTGTTTAGCAGCAGGAAATGAGCGCCGGAGTTTGCCGCAATATCCAGAAACTGCGCCTCTGTTTCGATCAGGTAGGGATCTTCAGCCGTTCCGCTTCCGCCGGCGTACAGCGGATCGGCTGCGGACAGCTGCGCAGCCGGAAGGGTGATCAGTACCAAAAGAAGTGTAAGGCAAATCAGCCCGGATTTGTTCAGATAGCGGTTCCCGGTTTGGGCGGTATCCCGGCACAGGGCGTACAAATAGCAGGCAGAAAAAGCGGAATCTGACATGATAGTGGAGATGAGGATTAGCATGAAGGAGTTCTGACAAGCTGCTTAGGGGGTAATAGCAGGCGTTTAGGTCAGGCAGCTTTTTTTGCACGCAGCGCGGCTGCAGCTGACTTCAGCATGATAGCAAACCCCCGGTTTTCCTCTTTTCCTGTTTTCGGTAATTGTATTCCCGTTTTACGGAATTTCCCCTTCCGGAAATACAAAAACAGCTTTCGCAGGGCCTGGAGCAGGGTTGTAAACAGTCCGCATATCCTGAGCCGTACCATTCCTCATCCACCGGAAGAATACAAAATCAGGGATTAGTTTATCCGGTCATACTCAGCTTGCTGCCAGCCCGTATAAAATTTTTTTAAAATTTCACCCGCTCCTTCATGGAGATCGTCACAAACTGCCGGGGCATCATCCCTGTGTATTTTTTGAAGGCATTGTAAAAGGTAGTTGATGAGCGGTAGCCGCAGCTGTGCATAATTTCCTGAACCGGCAGGTCATCGCCGTGCAGCCGCAGCAGGCGCCGTGCCTCAAGGATACGCCAGAAATTTACCAGCCCGCTGAAGTTAGTGTTAGAATACTGCGAAATAGCCGTTGAGAGATACTTTTCGTTGGTTTTCAGGTAGCGGGCCGCTTCCTTCAGGGAAAGGTTTTCATCCTGATAAATTTTGTCTTTTTCGAGAGCCTGCACGAAAGCCTGATACAATTTTGTGTAAGCACTGTTCCCGACCGGCTCCGGCTGTGAGGGCTCAGAATCGGTGTCCGTGTCCTCATCAGCATCAAAAACCGGAAGTGCCTCTGAGAGCTCTGCCTCAGCCGGCTGAACAGCGTGCAGCATACTGCTTTGCTCGAGCAGCTCCTCACTTCGCTGATACAGCTGATTCAGATTTTGGTCCCTGAGCCTCAAAAATGCGAGTCCGGCGCCGGCGCCGAGCACGAGCAGGGCAATCAAAGCCCATTGCAGCCGGATTTGCTTTTCCTGCTGTTCATTCAGCGACAGGCTCAAAGCCAGCTGCTGTTCGCGTATACTCGTTTCGAAACGGGTCTGTGCCTCGTTCAGCGTGCGCTGATTTTCCTCATCATACACCTGCCTGAACAGCTGATTATAGCGCAGCAGCTGCGGCCAGGCCAGTTCCAGATCGCCTGCACGCGCCAGACTGTTGGCCAGCCCTTCGGTGAGCAGCATCAGCTCTTTAATGTTGCCACTGCTCTCAAACCAGGGTGCGGCCAGTTCATAATACCGTACGGCCTCTGCGTACCTGCCCAGCTGTTGCAGGCTCACGGCCAGGTTGTAGCGGCTGAGGGCAATGCCGTACGGCTGACCCAGATCTTGACAAAGTGCCTCAGCCTGCCGGTAATTCCGGATCGCTTCCTCGTGATTTCCGCTGCTTTGGTACACATTTCCCAGGTTTAGGAGCACCTGAGCCAGCCGCAGCTGCATGCCAGGCCCCTGTGCGAGCTCACCGCTTTGCTCCAGAAACGTCACCGCCTTCTCCGGATCTCCGGACCGGTGCCAGGATGTCCCAAGCCCGAGATACGCATCGGAAAGCAGCTGCGGGTCTTCTGTTTGCAGGGCAAACGCATAGGCCGTCTGTGCAGCATCAAGCGCGAGCTCCGTTAGCTCCATCACTGCGTAGTAGCCGCTCAGGTTATTGTAGAGGTTAAACAGGGTGCGGGTGTCGCCGGTGTTGCGGTAATGGGTGATGGCTTCGAGCCCTGCCTCAACGGCCAGCTGATATTGCCCGAGGCCGGAGAGCACGCGCGCCATATTTGCGCGGGCCACGGCAACGGTCGCCGGGTTATCACTCTGCCCTGCAAGCTCCCGCAGCAGGCTGAGCGCCTCCGGCTGCCGGCCCAAATCAATCAGAAACAATGCCCGGAAAATTTCAATGGTTTCCCGGCTTCTCGCATCGGGCAGTACCGGAAACCGCTGCAGCAGCAGTTCGGTTTGAGCCAGGGCCGTTTCAATCGCGGGCACATCAAAGCTGAACCGGTACCAGATGCGGACCAGCGGAAGGGCTGCCGATGCGTAGCCCCGGCTTTCGGCCTGCTGCTGTGCAAGCCCCGTAAGTTCAAGGGCGGCAGCGGCCTCGGAAAAAGGCAGGGCCTCAATCCGTTCCGCAAGCGCGAGCAGGGCCGTTTCACTCAGCTCCTGCTGCTGAAGTTCGGTTCTGATTTCATCCGCGCTTTGCTGCGCGTCTTGTCCCGCTGCCGGCAGGCAAAACACAAGCAGCTGAA
>NZ_JAIUMX010000163.1:0-6133 GCF_022565315.1 Cyclonatronum sp.
CAGCTTCCTTCAGATTCCACCTCGCGATGGACACCCTTGCTCTTGGCTAATGGTTGGCGATTACAAACCCCCATAGTGGACTTTCACCACCAAGTTGGTTGCCATGCACGGCACACCAAAAAAAGCCGCTCTGCGAATAACTCACAGAGCGGCTTTATTAATTTCAACGCCCTTCTGATTTATTCAGGGCGTATAGGTGAGGTTTACCGGTAGTTAATCCGGTTTTCCAAAAGCTTAGTTATTAAACTGAGGCTGGAAGCGGAACGGGTGAATCGGCTCGGATGCGGCACGACGGTTTTCGCGGCAGCCGCGGTCGCCCGGAATCGGGTTCAGACAGGGGTTCGGGTCAACACCGAGACCAACAACGGTCATGCGCTCGCTTGAAATGCCTTGTGCACGGTAGAAGTCGGCAACGGCATTTGCACGGCGCACAGACAGGCGCAGGTTGTACTGATCGGTACCAACATTATCTGTGAAGGCTTCGATGCGGATGGTGTAGTTCGGGTTTGTGTTCAGTTTCTCAACATTGGCAAGAAGCGCGGTACGTGCCTGACGGTCGATGTTAGAACGGTCGAAGTCGAAGTTGATCTGATTGAGTTCGCGAATTACAATAGGATCGTTCGGATCAAGCGGGTCGGTGCCCATTTCAATTTCCTGACCATCGGTAAAGCCGTCGCCATCGGTATCAGGGTTGAGCGGGTCGGTACCGTAAACATAAATCTCATCGTAATCAGAAAGGCCGTCGCCGTCGGTGTCAGGGTTCAGCGGGTCGGTACCGTAAACATAAATCTCATCGTAATCAGAAAGGCCGTCGCCGTCGGTGTCAGGGTTCAGCGGATCGGTGCCGTAAACATATATTTCATCAAAATCAGACAGTCCGTCGCCATCAGTATCGGGGTTGAGAGGATCGGTGCCGTATTTAAAGATTTCATCATAATCAGAAAGGCCATCCCCATCTGTATCAGGGTTCAGCGGATCGGTACCGTAAACAAAGATTTCATCGTAATCAGAAAGGCCGTCGCCATCGGTATCCAGCGTTTTGAGGATTTCCGGGTCGAGGCTCATCAGGTATTCGAGAGTCCGTTCACTTGGAGGCAGAATTTCTTTGGATGAACGACATGCTGAGAACAACAGCACGGTAGCAAGGAGAAAGAAGATTGCTCTTACAGTCAGGTTCATAGTCATAGGTTTAAACCAGCGTGGGTTGTGAGTGTGAGAAAGTGAGCATCAAATATATCACTTTTTGGCCTTTATGTGAACAGATGGCGAGGTCATCTGCAATATTTTCTGTTTAAGCCCTATCTTAGGGGCTGCATAAGGTATCTGCACAAATGTTCATCCGGTTAATGCCAGGAATAAGACCTATATCAGGAAAAAAAAGTACGTACATACTGCTACTTTAATGGGATGCGTACCGCTCACAAAGTGAATAATACCGTTTACTAAACCAATATTACGTACCGTATGCTTCATACGTATATTTGGGTATAGCAAAACAGATGTTTCTCTTTTCAATAAAATTATATCAGTACTTACATTTTATTATCTACAGACGGATTATTACCCAAACGAAGCCGCATTAACTACGGTGCACGTATTGCTGCATAACTAACATCGAGAGATAAATGAGTCCTAAACAGGGGCTGTTACAGGCAAGGCAGCCCTAAAGCAATGTGCAGTAGTTGATGCGGCCTTTTTTTATACCGGCAAAACAAACCTGACAACGGTACCTTCTCCGGGATTGCTTTCAATAAGTAATGCGGTTTCCGTTTTCGGGCCGGGCTGCATGAGTTCAAGGCGCTGCGTTATCAGCTTCAAAGCGAGCGATTCATGTCTGTTTTGTTTTGTTTTATGGTTTTTGTCGAATCCTATTCCGTTATCTTCAAGCTTTACAACGAGCCTGTTTTGCCCCTCAAGTGCAACCGTTAGCGAAACAATACCCGGTTTAGCCGAAGGCTGTATGCCATGAAGCAGCGCATTTTCCAGGAAGGGCTGTATCAGCATTGAAGGAATCTCAATTTCATCGAGCTCTTCCTGAAGTTCCTCAGATAAGTAAACATGAAATTCCAGCGGGTTTTGAATTCTCAGCTTTTCCAGCCTCACATACATTTCGAGTAGTTCAAGCTCTTGTCTGAGGCTGATTTTCTTCCGGAAGGTTGCTTCAAGCTGCAGCCTGATCAGCCGGGCAAACAACAGCAGGTATTCGTCGGCTTTTCCGTCTTCTTTTGCTGCCATAAACTGCCTGACGGAATTCAGTACATTAAACACAAAATGCGGGTTCATCATCGCAGTAAGCGCCTGTTGTTCGAGCTCAACTGTTTTTACGTACTGCAGCAGCTTGGCCTGTTCTCTTCTCTTAACAGCCCGAAGCTGTAGCTGTACCAGAGCAACCAGCAAGCCGAGGCTTAGCAGGAAAGTAAGCACTAAAAACCAGCTCTTTTTCCAGAAGGGCGCTTCAATCACAAACGGGATAAGCAGCGCTGTTGCGGCCTGTGCACCGGGTGCCTCAGCTCTGATATGCAGCCTGTAACTGCCCGGCCGCAATACACGAAAAGTGAAATCCGGCTGCCGGGTTTCCTGCCACCCGGTATCGGCAGGTTCAAGCCGGAAAAAGTATTTCAGCTGCCCTTCCTCCCGAAAAAAAGGAGCACTTGTATCGAGTTGCAGCAGCCGTGTATGGTGCGGCAGGCTCACCGCACTGTAGGTACGTGTTTCTGAGCCGTCAGCGCCCGACAGCAGCGATGAAGCCTTCAGCGCTACCTGCACCTGATCAGCAATAAGCCGCGGATGGTTCAGATTAAGCCTGAATTCCGGCCCGTTAGCCTGAGCAACCGAGCGCTCTACAGCAACATCACTTGTGATATAAGCGAGCAAACCGTTCTTAACATCAATTCGCCGGATATTTCCGGTATCCCAGCTGATGAGCTGCTCAGCTGCCGGGTTGTAACTGAATAAGCCGGTTGAGGTAGCCAGCCACCAGTTACCGGTTTCATCAATCTTGAGTTCTCTGATATTGAGCAGCCGCAGATCGTCTTCAAATAAACGAAACAGTTCGCCGCTTAGAAGGCAGGCCTGCCAAAGACCGAAACCATTGGTTGAAATCAGCAGCTCATCCTGCCCCCATCTTTTCAGATCGGTAATTTGTGCATTTTCCAGCACCTGAAACACGGGCGTTAGGAGGTTGTCCCGAAATTGCCATACCCCCTGTGCACTGCCTGCTATCAGTCCGGAACGGGGATGATAGGCGAGAGCCGTAAAACGCCTGTTGTAAAGATTCTGATGCGTGAGCCCACCGTCAGGCAGGCGGTCTATTTGTATGATGCCCTCCGTTGCAGCTGCATAAATCCTGTTTTCGGAAACCGGAACGATCTGCTTGGCACCTCCGACTGTAACAAAATATCCTGCTTCAAAATCTATGGTGCCATCGCTGCGAACAGGTCCCGAAAAAAGCCGGTTCGATGATGCGAGCACGATGTCATCCCCCCAGTAATCCATTAGCAGCAGCTGCAAGCCAAACCGTGATGACATATATTCCGGAAGTAAACTGAGGGTGAGCTCATTGTTACGGTGCAAACCGTAAACCTCTGAAGCCGAACCGTAAATTACGGACCCGTCAGGCAGTATCAGTAGGCTTCTGAGGGATGAAAGTCCGGCTTTTGAAGCTTCAAAACCGGCTGTTTGCCAAAATCCTGCCGGAAATTTAAACACACCGCTGCCAAGTGTTGAAGCCCAGATGTTTCCTTCAAAATCCTGAAGCACACGGTTGACAAACATCCCTTCGAGCGCTGTTTTTACGGGCAGGCCGGGTTCAGGTGAGATGAAGTACAGTCCGTCGGTGGTGCCCAGCGCTATGAATTCATCGTAGGTTTCAATTGCCGTAAACATACGCCCGCGAATTTCAGGCTGGGGAAATTTTATGGTTTCGGCACCGGCTGTCATCCAGGGCGCAGCGGCTGATTCGGCGGCCGCATCTGCGGAAAACTCCATTCGCTGCCATGCTGTGCCAAAGGGTGCGAAGGGCACGCCGCGGTAGTTAAACACGCGACCCGGGGTGAAGCTCTTACGGATAGCAGCCGTCGGGTACAGGCTGCCCGGGCTTACCTGATACAGAGAATCGACCGAGGCCAGCATAATGTTGCCGCGGCGGTCCCGGGCGATATGCCTTACTGAAACTAATTCAGGGTTTAAAAAGCTGAAATTATCTGCCTGATCGGGCGTAAACCGCATTACGCGATGCTGCTCCCATGCTATCCAGGTGGTGTCGGCGTCTGTAAATACCGAAGTTTGAACCAGATTGGACGAGGCCGCATCTTCAAGCAGGGGCGTATCAGCCGGCGTATGCAAAACACCCTGCCGTACAAAAGAGGTATTGCCTGTAAAATCAAGCGCCCAAACCCGGCCGGCTGCGTCGGCACCCACATAAAGCACGCTGTTACCGGGCAGGCCCTCAGCCGTTGAGTAGCGCCGCAGCCCGTGCCCGTCGTAGCGAATAAGTCCGTTTTCGGTTCCAAACCAGAGGTTTCCTTCGGCATCCTGCACCATGTCGTACACAATGGTACCGGCGAGCAGGTTTTGCGGCCGTGAAATTTGCGCATTCGCATCACGAAACACATCCCCCGATAACAACAGCATCAGAGCCAGTAAAAGGGCAGCGCTGCATCTGAGGAGTAGTTCCGAACGCCGCATCATTTAACAGGCAGAACCTTTTAGGAAACTGGAGAAAGCCGCTGATTTTCGCCGGGAAACGGGCACCGTCTGGCCTGAAACGAGTTCGGCATACGCATCGCGGGATACGAACCGCTTAAGGTGATTTACATTGATGAGATAGGAGCGGTGAACCCGGAAAAAGCGGGCATCATCAAGAATTTCTTCAAACTCCAGCAGAGGTCTGGAAGCTGTAATTTTGCTGCCGTTGCTCAGGTAAACATTGGAGTAGGTGTTATCGGCTTCAATGAAGGTAATTTTTGAGGCATCAATCATTTCCATGCCCTGAAGGGAGGAAATAACGATCTGCTGAGGCGGCTGCTGGCTTTCGCGAAGGGCGGCGGCATTCTGCAGCGCTCTGCGGTACAGCTGCCGGTTGGCTTCGTCGCTGAAACCATGCACAAAAATCCGGGCAACGGCCTGTTCAAGATCATCCTGCCCAACGGGTTTTAGCAGATAATCGATGGCATTGGAGCGAAAAGCACGCACCGCATATTTCTCAAAAGCGGTAACAAAAACGACCCGGCCGGTATAAGCCGGTACTGCATCGAGCAGATCAAAGCCGGTTCCGTCGCTCAGCTCAACATCCAAAAAAAGAAGATCAGGCTGCGCATACCCGATCAGGGCGATACCGGCATGAACAGAACCGGCCTCGCCCACAATTTCAATCCGATCAGCATGCGCAAGTAACTGAGATCTTAGGTGATCCCGGTTTTCCGGCTGATCATCAATCAATACAGCTTTTATCAAATTTTCCTGAAGTCTGAGATATCGGTTTGTTCCTGAAACGCACAGGCATGCGTTAGGAAACACGCAGAATTATCTGAAACCAACCGAATCAAAGTGATTAAGTACAATAAGTTATGAAGCAGACCGCTTGCTGTAGGTAACGCAATTCCGACCTGCGTAACGCAGGCCTTACGCACAACACAGGCAAAGGTTATACATGAGTTAAAAAACTGAGAATCCAGCAAGAGCTGCATATGATCGGCAGCCCGGAGTCCTTTATCGAATTTAATAAAAAAAGTAATGCTATCTGTGCCTGAGTTCACATTGCTTTTAATTTACCGGAAACAATAAGCCTAATAAGCTGATATATAATTACTTGCAATAAGTATGTAATTTCAAAGTTTCAGAGCCATACCCTGCATTTACCTTAATGGATTTGAAGGCCGTTAAATGAGTAGCTTAAAAAGCCTGAAAACAGCTGTTCTGATAAAACACAGAATTACAGTAAATGCACTTGCGGAAAGCAGCAGAAAGGCCTTATATTTAAAGTCTTGCTCGGGGCTATAGCTCAGCTGGCTAGAGCGTCGCGCTGGCAGCGCGAAGGTCTGGGGTTCGAATCCCCATAGCTCCACAGGTTTAACACCTCTAAAGCCTTGTAAGTTTTATAACTTGCAAGGCTTTTTTGTTTTATGAAAACCGG
>NZ_JAIUMX010000164.1:0-5963 GCF_022565315.1 Cyclonatronum sp.
GGACCCATCACCCTACAAACAAACTTTCTGCATTTTGTATTCCTCCATTATTGTACGCGGCGCACGCGAGCATAATCTCAAAAAAATCGACATCGATATCCCCCGCGAAGAGCTTGTGGTCATTACCGGACTCTCCGGCTCGGGCAAATCATCGCTGGCCTTCGATACCATTTATGCCGAAGGGCAGCGCCGTTTCATGGAATCGCTCTCGGCCTATGCGCGTCAGTTTTTAGGGATGATGGAGCGCCCCGATGTGGATTTTATCGACGGGCTTTCCCCCGTTATTTCCATCGATCAGAAAACGACGAACCGAAACCCGCGCTCAACCGTGGGCACGGTCACTGAAATTTACGACTACCTCCGCCTGCTGTACGCCCGGGTCGCGATCCCCTATTCTTACCTGAGCGGCAACAAAATGCAGAAGCAGACGACCGATCAGGTGGTGGAGGCCATCATGCAGCTGCCCGAAAAAACAAAGGCGTACTGCCTCGCGCCAGTGGTGCGCGGGCGCAAAGGGCACTACCGCGAGCTATTTGAGCAAACCCTGAAGCAGGGTTTCATCCGCGTGCGGGTAAACGGCGAATTTCTCGAGCTTGAGCCCGACATGAAGCTCGACCGCTACAAAACGCACAATATTGATGTGGTGATTGACCGCTTCGTGGTGTCGGAAAACAGCCGTGCCCGCATTGCGCAGTCGGTGGAGTCGGCCCTTCAGATGGCCGACGGCAACGTGATTCTGCACGTGCCTGAAGCCGGCGGGGAGCAGGCCAAAGATATGCTCTACTCCATGAAGCTGTTCGATGCCGAAAGCGGCCTCGCCTACGAAGATCCGGCCCCGAACCTGTTTTCCTTCAACTCGCCCTACGGCGCGTGCCAGACCTGCGACGGCCTCGGCTATGATTTCGATGTGGATCCGGACCTCGTGATCCCCAACCTCACCCTTTCGGTGAATGAAGGCGGCATCCGCTACCTCGGCAAGCCGAAGGGCAACTTCGCCTTCAAACTAATTGAGGCCGTGCTCGAAGAGGCCGGTTTCAGCCTTGATACGCCCTTCAGCGAAGTGCCCGACCCGGTAATGAACGTGCTGTTCCACGGAAGCGGCAGCAAAACCTACATGGTGAAGTACAACTTCGGCGACGGCGACATTTTTTATAAGCAGAAGTTTGAAGGGCTTGCCGCCATGATCCGCACCGCCTTTAACGACAGCAAAACCAAGGGTCAGCGAAACAAGGCGCAGGCCTTTATGAACAAGGTGAAGTGCAGCAGCTGCAGCGGCGGTCGCCTGAACCGGGAGGCGCTGTCGTACAAACTCGGCAGCCTCACCATTGCCGACCTCGTGCAGCTCGATATCACCGAGCTGCGGCACACCATCGACCGGCTCGAGCTCACCGACCGGCAGCGGCTTATCGGCTCACAGGTCATCAAGGAAATCCGCGACCGCCTCGATTTTCTGCTGAATGTGGGGCTGAGCTACCTCACCCTCGACCGCGAAGCGCAGACCCTGAGCGGCGGCGAGGCGCAGCGCATCCGGCTTGCGACGCAGATCGGTACGCAGCTTGTGGGCGTGCTCTACATCCTCGACGAGCCGAGCATCGGGCTGCATCAGCGGGATAACATCAAGCTCATCAACTCCCTCAAAACGCTGCGCGACCTCGGCAACAGCGTGCTCGTGGTGGAGCACGACCGCGAAACCATCGAACATGCCGACTACGTGATCGACATGGGGCCGGGTGCGGGCACCTACGGGGGCGAGGTTGTAACCAAAGGCCGGCCCGAAGAACTTGACCCCGGCTCGCTCACATCCGCCTACCTGCGCTACGACAAGCTCGTGGAAATCCGCGCGGAGCGGCGCAAAGGAAACGGTAAAACGCTCAGCCTGAAAGGCGCCCGCGGGCACAACCTGAAGCGCGTGAATCTGCAGCTGCCGCTCGGCACCTTCATCGCGGCAACAGGCGTGAGCGGCAGCGGGAAAAGCTCCCTCATCAACCAAACCCTCGTGCCAGTTTTGTCGAATCATTTTTTCCGGTCGAAGGAGGTCCCCCTGCCCTACGACGACACCGAGGGCGTTGATAATGTTGACAAAATCATCTCCATCGATCAGAGCCCCATCGGGCGCACACCGCGCTCCAACCCCGGTACTTACACCAAGGTTTTCGACGCCATCCGCTCTCTCTTCGCCGAGCTGCCTGAATCGCGCATCCGCGGCTATGATCAGGGCCGGTTTTCCTTTAATGTGAAGGGCGGCCGCTGTGAGGAATGCGGGGGCGACGGCCTGAAAAAAATCGAGATGAATTTCCTGCCCGATGTGTATGTGAAGTGTGAAGCCTGCAACGGCAAACGCTACAACCGGGAGACGCTCGAAATTTTCTATAAGGGCAAAAATATCAACGACGTGCTGAACATGCCGGTAAGTGAAGCAGTGGACTTCTTCGACGCCATGCCGCGCATCAAACGGATTCTGGAAACCCTGAACGCCGTGGGGCTGGGCTACCTCACCATTGGTCAGCCGAGCACCACCCTGAGCGGGGGCGAGGCACAGCGCATCAAGCTGGCGCGCGAGCTCTCCAAAATCGGGACCGGCAACACCCTCTACGTGATGGATGAGCCCACAACCGGCCTGCACTTCGAAGACGTGCGCATGCTCGTTGACGTGATTCAGATGCTGGTTGACAAAGGCAACACCGTGCTCGTAATCGAGCACAACCTCGACCTGATTAAGGCCGCAGATCATGTGATTGACATGGGCCCCGAGGGCGGCAAGGCCGGCGGCAACATCATCGCGCAGGGCACCCCGGAGGTAGTGTCAGAAACCGAAGCCAGCATTACAGGCCGCTTCCTGAAGGAAGAGCTCGAGCGGCACGCCCGCGCTTTGGAAAGGACAGAAGCCAGCTGACTTTTCGGCTGACAGTACATTAAGTTTACCATCACCCGGCTTTAATTCCCCACACAATAGCACCTGATTTTCGTATCTTCCATGTAAAATTTTACATCGACCTACGAAAATCCTATCCTTCATGTCTCCCCTTTCAAGTCAGGCAACCGAAGCCGCTGCACCTGTAAAACCTATCGCCCGCATTGCCGACCTCGACATCCTTCGGGGTATCGCGCTTTTCGGCATTCTCGTGGTAAACCTCGCGCTCTTCGCGCACCCCATGTTTCAGTACGCCGCCGAAAGCCGGATCCCGACGGGTCCGCTTCAGGACAGCGCGGCATTCTTCATCCGCATGTTTTTCGAAGGGAAATTCATCACCCTGTTTTCCTTTCTGTTCGGGCTGGGTTTCTACATCTTCACCGAGCGGCTGCGTGAAAAAAACCTGAGCGCGGGCATTGTGTTCTCCCGGCGGATGGGCGTGCTGCTGCTGATCGGTCTGGCGCACGGCTACTTTTTCTGGGCCGGCGACATCCTGCTGCCCTACGCGATAATCGGCCTGCTGCTGCTCTTCTTCCTGAACCGCACCGACAAAACGATCAAAATCTGGATCGGTATCGCGCTGGGTCTGCTTGTTGTATTCAATGCCGCTATTGTGGCGCTCGTAGCCTGGGGCATGAGCGTACCCGAAGCAGCGGTTGAAATTGAAGCCGCTTTCGCACAGCAGCGGCAGGAATTTCAGGCACAGCTCGACCGCGGCTACCTCGTGTACCTCGAAGGAAGCTTCCGCGACATGATCGCCTACCGGCAGGAAGAGCTGCGCTTTGCCTGGTTCGGGATGCTGTTCACTCCGGCAGGCTACGCGTGGATTTTCTCGGTCTTTATGTTCGGCCTGCTTGTCGCGCGTAAAGGCGCCGGCCTGCTGAACAACCCCATACAGCTGCGCGAGTGGTTCATCCCCAAACGGCAGCAAAACCTGCTCGCCGGACTCCTGTTTTCTGCCCTGTACGCCTGGGCCGGCCTGCACGCCGATGCCGTCGGCATGAATTTGTGGGTGCTGCTTCAGATGCTCAGCTTCCTTATCGGCACCCCGGCCCTCACCATGGCCTATGTGGGCTACACCCTGCGCCTGCTCGAAAAACATGAAGCCGGCGAAAGCAGCATCGGCCGGCACCTGCACCTCGCCGCCCCCGTAGGCCGCATGGCCCTTACCAACTACATCGCGCAATCCGTAATCTGCACCACCATTTTTTACGGCTACGGCCTCGGCTTCTACGGCAGCCTGAGCCCCCTCGGCACCATCCCCCTCGCCGTTGCCATCTTCGCGGTGCAGATCGTGTACAGCAACTACTATTTCAAAACCCGTAGAATGGGCCCGCTCGAGTGGGCCTGGCGCAAAGCGACGTATCTGCGCTAACACAAACCGCCGAAAAATTCAGGCCAAACATTTGTCCCCCTGAATCCGACACCCTGCTTTTCCCGCTTTCTTTTTTAGGGGAAACCCCGTGCACATCACTGTCTTTCGTGCTTGCTCCACTCATCCCAAACCGGCGGATAAGCCCGTGGTTTGAGGTTTTGAGGCTGAACGGACCTGTAGCTGCCGGATCTGCTGCATGGCCCGAAGAGAGACGCAAAATCTTGCGTCTCTTCCAAAATCTCCGCGCCAGCCCGGGTAGCAAAAAAACTCACTCCCACAGCTCACTGCGCCAGTACCTCGGCGGGCGCTGTTCGCGTACCTCGATCGTCATCACATCGGTGAAGCTGATGCCATTGCGGTCGGTGCTTGTTACTTCCACGAGGTGCAGGCCGAGGGGCAGCTCCGGCAGCTGAGCGCGCCACAGGTGCATGTTCCGGTTGGCGACCGCACTCTGCGGCTGCGGTGGTGCCGGACCCAGCTGTCGCCCGCGGAACAGCTCAAGGCCCTGTGCACGCTCTTCGCCGAGCCGGCTCTGATAAGAAAATCGGGCGACCGAAAGCTGCCGGGCAACCGCAAACGGATCGGCCCATTCGGCACCAACCCGCACCGCCTCACCAGCCCCCTGCTGCGTGCGCTCAAGCGAAAGCACTTCCCCGGTTGAAAGCCGGGCTTCTACCGTTGTTTCGGCGGAACCCATCCACACGTTGGCCGTCAGCCAGATGCCGCCATCTTCAGAAAACTCTTCCGGCAGGATGATACCCTGATCGGGCAGGTCATTGACCGAAAACGGTGGTACGGGGTCACGTTCGTTAGCCGGTACAGCTACCCAGTCCATAATGGTGTTGTACCAGTTCCGGAATGAGGGCGTGTTGAGGCCGATCCACTGCCCCCGGTGTTCGCCCAGTCGCGCGCCGATATAGCGCTCGGTGTACCCGGTACCGGAAAAATCGAGCCGCATCCAGCCCATGGGTGCGCCCATGCGCTGCAGCGCCATCGGGACGCCGTCCGCATTGAAATCGCCCTGAAACCACGCGCCCGAAGCAGCCCCAACTACGATATGCCGAAACGGCAGCGGAACTCCGCCCACGCTCTCCGTCCATCCCTCAAAAACCTGACCCGGTGCATGATTTTCGATCGTGTGCGTGTGTCCCGAAAGCGACAGCGCCTCGCGGCCTTCGAGCAGCGCGTAGATCCGGCTGAGTTCGTCGGTCTGATGCTGACCGCTTGTTGCGTCCACAAAAGAAACCAGGGGGATGTGCTTATTGAGCACAATCAGCCGGTCTTCCGGCGTGTGTTCAAGCAGGCCTTCAAGCCAGGCAAACTGCGCTTCGGTGAGGCGGCCGTTATAGCTCGGGCGCCGGCCTTCTTCACAATTCGAGCGGCCGCGGGCTGCATCTTCCGGGCCGCAGGGGTAATACACATTATCGAGCACCACAAACAACACGTCGCCCTGCTCGAAGGCGTAATAGTTCGGCCCGAAAATACGGCGCCAGCTGTCAGATTTGTCTGCATTTGTGCGGGCATCAAAATCGATATCGTGATTGCCAATCACGAGCCACTGCTTGAGGCCGGTCATGGCCGAGAGTTCGAGATGGCGTTCGAGCAGGTCGAGGTCATCGCCGACCACATCCCCCATCTGAATCATGCAGTCGCCGGGGGCGAAAGGTGCAGCGATGA